>JAGOGT010000160.1 GCA_017996595.1 Candidatus Cloacimonadota bacterium | reverse complement strand
GCGGAATCTGGCAAAAACTTCTCAGAATGGAGAGGGTGCTTAGCTCCGCTCCCCAGCCAGAAAAGCAATCCCGGATAGAGGGTGGTGAAGAATCCGAAATCCTCTCCGGTCATGGCAGTTTCAGCGGGGATATAGTCTATGTTCTTAGTCTTGCATACCTCAACTAATTCCTCCACCAGCGTGGCATTATTTACCACAGCATCGTAGCTGCAGAGGAGATCAATCCTGGCTGTAGCTCCATATTTCGCTGCGGAACTGCTTGATGTAGTATGGATAAGCTCATTTATCCGGTCTCTGATCTCGCTGCCAAGGGTGCGATGCGTTCCTTCCAGGATGCAGGTGTCGGCAATTACGTTGCGGATGGTTCCGGAAGTCATTTTCCCCACGTGAAAGATGAGGCGATTGCTTGCTTGCAAAGGTTTTAGCTGTTCGCGGATGCTCTCTATGAAATCAACTCCTGCTTCCAGGGCATTGATCCCCTTTTCGGGAAAGGCTACATGGGCTGCTTTGCCGAAAAAGCGGACGTCAAATTCCTGTGGAATCCCAAAAAATACGCCACTTTTGCTGGAGATTGTGCCTACGGGCATTTCGCTGGCGACGTGTAAAGCAATGGCACTATCTATTGTATGCTGCTGGATGATGCCTTCTGCCAATATCGCTTGAGCTCCTCCCTGTCCCTCTTCAGCGGGCTGAAAGAGAAAGAGCAGATTGCGCTGCGGTTTTTGTTCCACGATTTGGGCGATCAAGCCTATCAATACAGTCATGTGAATGTCGTGTCCGCAAGCATGCATAAAGCCCTGATGCTGCGAAGGGTAATCGCAACCGGAGCTTTCACTTATCGGCAAGGCGTCCATGTCAGCACGGAAAAGGCGATAGGGCTGGTCGCATATCGTATAGCTAATCAGGATGCCGTTGCTGTGCTGAAATTCGATTAGCTTCCATGCCGGATCGGAAATGGGGATAAGCCCCAGCAGGGTATGCAGGAGCAAAGCCTTGGTTTTGGTTTCGGCAAAGGCAATTTCCGGGATTTGATGTAGCATCTGGCGTAAGGCGATGAGATCCATAATTATAGCTTTCCTGTGTATTTAGCGTGAGCAAGGAAGATTTCCACAGCATTGGCTGCAGCACCAAGACGGACGTTATGCCCCACATTCCAGAAAGCAAGAGACTTGTTATCCACTCCCAGGCGCAAACGGCTGGTGTGGGAATCATTGGAAGAACCCAGATCCAGAGGAGTGGCAAAGGTATTGGAGTTATAAACGATATTGGTGGCTTTGGAGAGGGCTTTTTCGGCTTTGGGGATACTAACCTCTTTGGCAAATTCGGCATATACGGATACGGAGTGCCCGTAAATCACCGGTACCCGCACCGTGGTGGCGCTAACTTGCAGCTCCGGCAATGCCAATATCTTGCGGGTTTCGAAGTGCATTTTCTCTTCTTCCTGGCTGTAACCGCTATCCAAAAAGGCACCGATTTGCGGGATGACGTTCAAATCTATGGGTTGGGGATAGATACCGTTATCGGCATTGCCTTTGCGCTGGTTCAGGAGGGTCATGATTCCCTGATGTCCACTGCCCGAAACACTCTGGTAGGTGGAATAAATTACTTTGGTGAGCTTAAAAAGCCTATCGAGCACATTCAACGGCAGCACTACCTGTATAGTGGAGCAATTGGGATTGGCCACAATGCCGCTATAGCCCATCAGCAATTCGCCATTAACGGCAGGAACTACCAGCGGGATATGATCTTCGCGGCGGAAACCGGAAGAATTATCGATTACCAGTTCACTGGCTTCTGCGGCAATGGGGGCAAAGCTTTTGGCAACGCCAGCACCAGCGGAGAAAAACACATAGTCATAGTGTTTCATAAGAGAGGCTTCGCTTAGCTTCTTTACCTTCACCGGCTGGTCGTTATAATGCAGGATGGTGCCTTGCGAACGCTGCGAGGCGTAGAGATCAAGCTCGTCTATTTCGATGTTATGTTCGTGCAGACAGGTGATCATCATCCTGCCTACTTCACCGGTTGCACCTACTATTGCTATTTTCATAATCTATAAATCCTTTAACTTTTTCGGGCGAACCGCCGTTCGCCCCTACTCACAGTGAAACTCTCACAGTGAAACTCTCACAGCACGCAGTGCTCTCACTTTCTCAGTCCTAGGGCTTTTGTCAATGTAAACTTGACAAAAAAAGGCTACTCAGGGGATTGGTTAAGCTCAATGCGCCCCAGTAGCTCAGAGGATAGAGCAGCGGTTTCCTAAACCGTTGGTCGGATGTTCGACTCATCTCTGGGGCGCCACAATTTTCAGGAGCTGCTTTGAACAACAATCTCACAGTACCCGTGGCCTATTATCAGAATCGGGCTATCATCATGGGCCTGGCCTCTCCAGCTGAGGGCGGAGCCTGGTGTGGAGTGGATGAAAAGGGGATGGATTTCTGCTTTTCCGCGTCCCGCTTTGTGATCATGGGAACTGCGATAAATACCGATCTGGAAGCACCGGCCTATCTTTCCGGATTCAGAATGCAAATTGAAGCAGAGATCACCAGGCTTGGGAACATGATTCCGGAGATTCTGGCATCAGGACCTGCCAGGCTGGAAGAGATTGCCCTAAAGCTAAATGCCAAAAGCAATTCCCAAATCTTTGCCATCTACTTCATCCTGGTAGGCGATCCGCTGCGCTTTCAGCAAAAGCATGGTGTCTTCCGGCTTAATAATGCTGAGGAACAGGAGCAAATCCGCGCTGCGCAGAAAAGCAAAGCAGAGCGGGCAGAATTTCTGGAGGAAGTGCAGAGCTTTATTTCCGGAGCTAAGCTTAGTGCCGAAACTCAGCACCAGCTATATGAAGAGCTTCCCTTGCTGGCTCAGGAAGACGGTAACAAAGACCTGCAAAGGCTGATTTCTGCTAAATATCCCGAGCTGGATTTGCCAAAGGCAGTGCAGAAACTGCGGCTAAGCTGTGGGGAACTGGATCCGGATACTGATCCTATCGTTGCGGCTTCAGGGATTCCGGTGGGATTTTCTGATCTGAACCTAAGCGAAAAACTGCTGGAAACCCAGGCTGCCGCTGGTAGCACCGTTATCTTCAGCATCGATGATGAAGAAACGCGGGATTATGACGATGCCCTCAGCTTTGAGAGCCTGGAGAGCGGTTACCGCGTGGGTATTCATGTAAGTAATGTTGCCTCCAGATTAGATCTCCAAGGCTATCTGCAGCGTGAAGCATGCCGGCGTGGAGCTTCTTTCTATGCAGTAAATCAGGTGATTCCCATGCTGCCATCCCGGTATTCTGAGCAGGATTTGAGCCTGGTAGCGGGAACAGTGCGTCCGGTGCTGTCTTTGTATCTGCAGGTGGACAAGCAGGGAGAGATAGTGGATACCGAACTGAAAAGTGAGGCACTAACCGTGGAATCCAATCTCAGCTACCGCCAGGTGGATAAGCAGATCGCTGCCGAACCCTTTGCCACGATTATGCGTTTTTGCGAAAAACACCAGGCAAGCCGGGATGTGGAAACCCAGGGTGATAAACAGCGCTACTATTATTATTTCCGGATGGTGAAGGATGAATTGCTTCTGAAGGTGATCGATAATTCCAGCCCCGCCCGGATGATGGTGGAAGAGCTGATGATTATCTTTAATTCCCGTTTGGCAGAGCTCGCCATGGCAAATGGCTTGCCCGTGATTTACCGCAATGTGAATCGCTACGGAGGCACTGGCAATGAAAGCTATCCCTCGCAGGCTTATCTTTCCACCCTCCCGGAGTTTCATCCCGGCATTGGCAGTGCGGCTTATCTGCATGCCACTTCTCCCATTCGCCGCTATACCGACCTGGTGAATCATTACCAGATACTGGCGTTGCTTGAAGGCAAGGCTGCGCCATTTAGTGAAGATGATTTGCAGCTCAAAATCGGCATCATCGAGAAGAAACTCTTTATGCTAAAAGAACTCAGCCACCGCAGCAATCGCTTCTGG
>JAGOGT010000161.1 GCA_017996595.1 Candidatus Cloacimonadota bacterium | reverse complement strand
TAGATCGAATTAACAAAGGGCAAGGCGATGATGTATTCGCCGGTGAGTTTATCGCCGCTGCTCAGCAATTCGAAGAAGTAATTGCCCTGCTGGATCAGATCGGGGATGAATCGCGCCGTGAACCAGGCAATGATCCCCGCGATAAGCAGATACACCGCCAGCACCGAAAGCCAGCGAGGCACTCTACGCCTTTCAAACCAGCTGACAAAGGGATCTAAAATGTAATATAAAATGAAGGCATAAATCATGTTTGGGAAGATCCAGCGATAGAAAAATACCGCTGCCACCAGCACCGCCAGAATGAAGAGATAGAATATGGTGCGTACCCAGTTCATGCTGCTTTCTAAGCTCCGGTTACCGCGATTTTGGTCATTTCGAAGATATACGCACTGAGGAAACGGCAGCTATTGCCCAGAAACTTCACCCCCAGCTTGGGATTTAGCCGGATCAGCTCTTCCAGGTCATGCGTGGAGATCACATAAGTTTCCACCGCCGTTTTGGCCTGGGCGGAACTGCTGCGAAGGCTTTCATGATACATATCGATAATGCCCAGGAATTCGTTTCCGGTAAGGGTTTTATGCTGAAAACCACCGGCACTGTGCAATACTTCCACTTCCCCTTTGATGATGAAATAAACTGCTTCCAGGGGATAATCCTTGTCGTAAAGCATCTCCCCCGCCTTGTAATTGCGCTTGTAAAGCATGTTATTCAGCAAGTAGAGCTCAAAGGTGCTGAAATTTTCCAGAAGGCTGAAACCCCGCAGATGCGGATAGCGATCCGGACGCGTGAAAAAGGACTTTAACCAGGATAGATATTGCTTAATCATATTCTCCTCAAGGTTTTAATCCTCGCAAATCAGAGGGACGAATGAGCAAGCTCCACAGGAACTGCTAACTATTTTATGATCAATTCTTTGCACCAGATACAGCTCTTGGATCTGAGTATGCCCTACGGGAATCACCATCCTGCCACCTTCCGCCAATTGGTTTACCAGGGCGTTGGGAATGCTGCTGGCTCCGGCACTAACGATGATTTTGCTGAATTCTTTATGCGCCGGATAAGCTTTTTCCCAGCCGCGGCTGCCGTCTCCAATGCGGAAATAGATATTTTTGTAGCCGGAGGATTTCAGCACTTTCTGCGCGCTCAGCGAAAGCTTATCCAGGCGTTCCACGGTGCATACCGTAGCCACGATTTCGGCTAAGAGTGCGCTTTGGTAGCCGCTTCCGGTGCCTATCTCCAGCACCGTATCCTTTTGCTGCAATTCCAGAAGCTGCAGCATGATCGCGATCATCAAAGGCTGCGAGATAGTCTGCTGCAGTTCGATGGGCAAAGGGGAATTCCGGTAGGCATATTCAGAATATTCGGGAAGCACATATTTTTCACGGGGCACCTTCGCAAATGCCGCCAATACCGCTTCATCCTTTATCCCTTCACGGCTCAGTTCGCTTAGCAGCAGAGCCCTTTGATCTTCATAGCGCATGGTATATTATTTCACCTGCAAAAGCTGATGGGCTTCCAGCCATTCCAAAAGGGCCGGAAAAGCTTCGCCGCTGGTAAGATTGAAGCCCAGAGGAGTAATGGAGATGTAGCCATTGGATACGGCCTCGGCATCGGTGCCATGCTCGATATCCCACACCGGCAGGTCGCCACCGATACGATATGAGAAGCCATCGGCAAATTCTTCCACTATCTTAACAAAATTATAATACTTACGATGTCCGGTGCGGGTAAGCCTGATCCCCTTCACTTCGTCGATGGCAATATTGGGAACATTGATATTCAGCACCTGATGCGGCCTGGCAAGATCGGCAAGACCCATGTCCAGCATCCGGCACATCCAGGTGGCAGCAGTTTCATATTTCTGCTCTGTATAAGAGTTTATCGAGATAGCCAGGGTGCGGTAACCCATCAAAGATGCTTCAGCAGCCGCAGCCACGGTTCCCGAATAGAGCACGTCCTCACCCATGTTCTGGCCGGCATTGATTCCCGATATCACCAGGTCTATGGGCTCCGTAATGATCTTCTGCAGGGCAATAACCGCACAATCCACAGGGGTGCCGCCGATCGCATATTCGTTTTCGGCCTGGCGGGTAACCCGGATATCCCGCTTCAGGCTAAGCGAATGGGACGCAGCGCTGCGTTCAGCATCGGGGGCAATGATCGTAACCTGGTGGCCACATTGCTTCAGCTTATCCGCGAGAATTCTGATTCCGGGGGCGAAGATACCATCGTCATTTACCAGTAAGATACGCACTTCTATTTAGCTCCTGATCAGTAATTGGGGATTAAGGAAAAATACGGCCAGTATGATCGCTATCACCAGCATGATGACAAGGAAAAACCAATTGGCTCTTATAAACTTAACGAACTGGGAGCGGTGCCGGCGATGATAGGGCTTAACCTTGGGTTGAATCGTAAACATCCGCTGTAACGCATTCCGGCGTTTGATATTATTGATCCGGCGTGAATGCAATTCCGGCGATAACCATTTGATCTTGCCTGAGGTACTGCGATAGGGCTTGTACCCCATGGACAGATAATAGGCTTTCTGGGCTTCAGTGAAGCCTTCAACATCCTGCAAATCAAGCTCTTCCAATATTCCTGAGCGTTTCTTTGACATTATTACTTCCTTAATTTTTATTATATTTTGGCTTTAGCTATTCTGTCAAGCAGAAAGTGAAGACTTACACTTGTTTCTTTTCAATCACTTTACCTGCAAGAGGCCTTTATTCCACCCTCAACCCTCCCACATGGCGATATGGGAGGAATGCGGGAGGGTATTAGGCAAGCGCAAGCAAAATGCAGCCCTGGAATAAATGCTTGACGCAGATCTGCCTGCGCGGGAAAGTGCCCGCATTATATGCATGAGGATGGGATAATGATCAGAATCGTAATTGCCCTGATACTATTGGCTTTGCTGCTTGGCGCTTGCGCTCCGGGGATGACGGACCACAGTCCGGAAAAGAAAGCAGGTTTTTTCTGGGGGATATGGCACGGCTGGATTGCGCCGATTTCGCTGATATTTTCGTTTTTCAGACCGGAAGTATCGATCTACGAGGTGAATAACACCGGTTTTTGGTATGATCTGGGCTTCTATCTGGCGGTGGTAGGTGGCTTTGGCGGCTTGGCGTTTAGCCGCAAGTGCAAAAAGGACTGAAGCTCTGCCCTATTTCTATCTGTTCCTGGCTGCGGCCATCTGGGGCTTTGCGTTCGTGGCGCAGCGAGTGGGGATGCGCAGCCTCGATCCCTTCAGTTTTAATGCTATCCGCTTCGCTTTAGGTGCCTTATTCGTATGGCTGCTGGCAGGCCATAAAGCCAAAAAAGCAAAGGCTCTGCCCTGGGAATTGGGAATAGTGCTCTTCATTGCGGCCACGCTGCAACAGGTGGGAATCATGTACACCGGTGCCGGAGCTGCGGGTTTTATCACCGGTCTCTACGTTGTGGTGGTACCGGTTTTGGGCATCTACAGAAAGCAGAAAATCCGCAAACAGGACCTGGTGGCGATTGTGCTGGCCCTGCTGGGAATGCTGCTGATCAATCGTCCCGGGGATCTCAGCGCTACCTTCGGCAACCTCCTGGTCTTTATCGGAGCACTATTCTGGGCCTTGCACGTGCAGCTGGTGGATTGGTATGCATCGCGGCACGACACTTCCAGCCTGGCTTTTTTTCAGTTTGGGGTATGTGCGGGCCTTAGTGCCATCGCATCAGTGATTTTCAGCGTGCTCACCGGCAGGGGAATAATGCCCCTTAGTGGCTTTGGTGATGGTGTTTACATGGCGCTGTGGCCTCTGATTTACGGAGGAATCCTCAGCGTGGGAATCGCGTTTACCCTGCAGGTGAAAGCTCAAAAGGATGTGGCTCCGGCCAAAGCGGCGGTGATCCTGTGTTTGGAAGGGGTTTTTGCCTTGCTCGGAGGAGCCCTGCTGCTGCATGAAAGCATGGATATCGTGGTTCTGGGAGGGATGGCGT
>JAGOGT010000159.1 GCA_017996595.1 Candidatus Cloacimonadota bacterium | reverse complement strand
AAAAAATAAATTGCACACGGATGAGTGAAATTAATGGTTAATGGTTAGTGGTTAATGGCATAGCTAGCATACAGGGCTGAAACCTGGAACCTGACACCTGACATCTAACGCTTTACCATGAGATGCCCATGTGATGCCCGGGCAATTGCATGGTGGTCGCATGGGCATTACCTGTAAAGAGGGTTAGGTTAATGGGTTAGTGGTTAAGGTACTGAGTAGATTTACGATGTACAATTTACGATTTACAATGGACTGCATGCAACCAAATGAATAAATTGTGTTTCACCTTTCCACTACTGACACCTGAAACCTGAAACCTTACCTGCTCTCTTTCCTCTTTGGCTCTTTGTTTGTTTTTCTCTGTGTGCTCTGTGGTTTGCAAAATAGAACACGGATGACGGGATACACAGGATTAAAAGGATTTTCTCTTTGTGTTGGTGGCGGTTTGGAAACCGCCATTACCTTCGCTTTTTGTGTTGGTGGCGGTTTGGAAACCGCCAATACGGCACCGAACTTCTATCACCATAAAATCTTAACTATTTTTCGATCTTTCATAATCTCAATTATTGCAGATGCTTAAGTACATATACTTCACTAATCGCATTAAGTAATTAGAGGGCTAATAGATTCTCTATCATGCGATTACTATCATAACCTGAAAGTAGGAGGGAACGAACCAAGCTGCAAAATCATATAAAAAACCTCAATTTGCACTTGACAAGAATAAGCAGATATCATATAAGAGCCACAGAAAGTCATAAAAACTCAAAAAAACTCATAGCGGAGTACCAAGGAAATGGCGAAAAGCCTTAATGGATGCGAAAAAATGATGTCTGCATGCGAACCCCACAAAACAGGTGGCAGTAATGTCAGGTGAATTTTTAGGGACATTTGAGAACTCCGTTCACAAGCAGCGCGTGATTATTCCAGCAGTTTTCAAAAAGAAATTTGCCGATGAAGCAGGCCGCTGCGTGGTGGTGACCATGGGTCCCAATGACACCATTGCCATTTACCCTCTGGACAATTGGCGCGCCACTTTGGAACGCCTGAAAAACGGCGATGATCATGCCCGGCAGTTGCGTACCCAATTGATCGATTTTGCCATGATGGAGCAGGAACTGGAAGGGCCAGGCCGCATCAGAATTCAGGATATGCTGCTGCAGGAAGTGGCGATTACCGATAGTGTGATCATCAAGGGTGAGGGCCATTACATCTCGCTATGGAATCCCGAAGCCTACAATGCCGTTCGCGCCAGAAAGCGTGAGCTTCACCGCAAAGAATTCAGTTCGGAAGATTATCAGATATGAGTAAGTTCCATGCTCCGGTACTGCTGGCAGAGTGCATCGATTTTTTGGCGCTGAGGCCAGAAAAGGTGTATGTGGATGCCACAACCGGAGGCGGAGGACACAGTGCGGCCATGCTGAAGGCCTGTCCGCAGATCAGGCTATTTTGTCTGGATCAGGATGATGAGGCTCTGGCAGAGGCAAAAAAGACCTTGGAAGAACTACCCGGACATGAGAATGTGGAGCTGATCAAGGCCAATTTCAGCAATTTGCGCACCCAGCTTGCCTATCGGGAGATTAAAAGCATCGATGGCATCCTCTTTGATCTGGGCATTTCCTCGCATCAGATCGATACTCCGCAAAGAGGTTTCAGCTTTGACAAGGCTGCTCCCCTGGACATGAGAATGGACAAAAGCCTTGAATATACGGCTGCAGATGCCATTCAGCAACTGGAATTAAGAGAACTTACCAGGATATTCAGAGAATACGGCGAAGAGCAGCAGGCTTATGCCATTGCCAAAGCCATCAAGAATAGCGATAAAGAATTTAAAACCACCACCGACCTCGCTTTGCTGATAGAAAGCGTGGCAGGCAAAGGTACCAAGGACTCGTTGAAATGCAAGGTGCGCATCTTTCAGGCCTTGCGCATTCACGTGAATGGAGAGCTGGACTGCCTGCAGCAAGGATTGGAAGATGCAATCAATCTGCTGGCTCCACAAGGCAGGATCGCAGTGATCAGCTACCACTCGCTGGAAGATAGAATCGTGAAGCAACGCTTTGCCCTGGCCGCCAGAGATTGCATCTGCGAGCCCGGTGCCATCCAATGCCATTGTGATCATCAAAGGCAATTGAAGCTGCTCACCAAATCTCCACTAACCGCTTCTGAAGCTGAGCTTGCCGCCAATTCGCGTAGCCGGAGTGCAAAGCTGCGCGTGGCAGAGAAATTGGATAGAAACACAAAAAACATGAAAAACGATAAATATAAAAACCCGAAAAGAGGATAACATGAGAGGAAAATTATTGATTCTTGCGGCAGTAACGGGTCTGGCAGTATTTTTGAATTTCTTCAATAACAACCGGGTAGTGCAATACACCCGTCAGCTCTCAGAACTGGAAAAGACCTATAACGCGGAAAAGAACATCAATACCGAGCTGATGGTGGAGCTGGACGATCTGCGAAGCGGACGGCACATCGCCTCGCTGGTGAGGGTGGAAATGAGCAATTTTATCCCCGAAAATGAAGCCAAAAACATCCTCTATGTTCACGAACCTTCCCCCAAACAGGAAGAGGGAAAGTATTGCATCATTGATCTGCTCGCCTCCAAGGCGGAAGCCAAAAACGTGCAGATAATCCCCGACTGACGATGAGATCCAGATATCTATTCCTATTTGTAATCTTTTTTGTTGTTTCGCTGCTGTGGGTGGTTTACCTCTTCAGCATTCAAGTGCTGGATCCCTTCAATTTTGCTCGCGTTCGCCGCATCCGCTACATTCCGGGCAAGGAAATTCTAGTTCCCCGGCGTGGAGCAATTCTGGATTCCCAGGGCAACCTTCTAGTATCGTCGGTGAGCTTCTATCAGGTGGATATCGATCGTGCCGCAGTGGCTAACTGGGCAGAGAAAAGAGGGAAATCGGCAGACGAAGTATTTTCCCAAATCGCCAAACTCGTGAGCGCCAATAGCTCGGTGAGTAAAGAGGCGATACTCAAACGCATGAATCTGGGCAATAAACGCAGCAGTATTCAGATTTCGAATAAGATCAGCGAAGCGGAGCTGGATAAAATCATCAAGGCCTTTGATAAAGAGGACTTACCTGGACTCATCCATAGCTTTGCCTCCATGAAGCGCATCTATTCGAAAGACATCCTGGCAGCGCGGATCATGGGCTCTGTGAAAGAACTATCCAATGGCTTCGACAGCGATACCAATGCCAGGTCGTTATACAAGCTGGCAGGAATCTGCGGATTGGAAGCTACTTACGATAAAATTCTGGCCGGAACCTATGGCTGGCGCGAAATAGTGCTGGATGCCAATCAGAATCGGGTGCCCTATCCCGATCTGCACGAGAAAAAGCCCGAGAACGGCAAAAACCTGTGGCTTACCATCGATTCCAATATTCAGGAAATTGTGGAAAACGCCCTCTATGAGGGGGTAGAAAAATATAGCGCTAAAAACGCCGGAGCGGTGGTGATGGATCCCAAAACCGGCAAAATACTGGCTATGGCAGGTGTTTCTCCCGAAGATAGAACCGACGATCCCGGAATGGTGCGGGTGAAATCCAATATTCCGGCCAGCTTCATGTTTGAGCCGGGTTCCACGATGAAGCCGCTTACCATGCTGGCTGCCGTGGAAGGCAAGTATGTGCGGAGTACGGAAAGAATTCCCAGTGGCCGCTATCAAATCGGCCGACGGGTGATCTCCGATACCCATCATTATGGTGATCTTACCCCCCGGGAGATCATTGCCAAATCCAGCAACGTGGGCATTGCCAAAATCGCGGAACGGATCGGTTCCGTGAAGCTGTATGAAAAATTCATCTCCTATGGCTTCGGACAAAAAAGCGCGCTGAATCTCTTTGGGGAATCCAGCGGCATCTTTGCCAAGCTGCAAAACTGGGATGGCTATACTCTGCATTCGATATCTTTCGGTCAGGCCATCTCGCTAACTGCCATTCAACTGGCTACCGCCTACAGCGTTATCGCCAATGGC
>JAGOGT010000158.1 GCA_017996595.1 Candidatus Cloacimonadota bacterium | reverse complement strand
GTATCAGTGGGGAAACGATTGATGGCTACGATGGATTTCATGCCGAATTTATGGATATTTTCCAAGTGCTTACCCAGATTTGCCAGCCCTGTTTCCACCGCTTTGGGATTGGGAATGCTAAGATCCTTCAGCTTCGCTCCGCCATGCACTTTCAGAGCGCGAACCGTTGCCACCAGCACTACGGCATCGGTGCAAAATCCGCCATACTTGCACACCAGATCAAAGAACTTTTCCGCTCCCAGATCGAAGCCAAATCCCGCTTCGGTAACTACATAGTCGCTCAGCCGCAGCGCCGTTTTAGTAGCCAGAATGCTATTGGCACCCTGCGCGATATTGGCAAAGGGTCCGCCATGCACAAAGGCCGGAGTATTCTCCGTGGTCTGCACGAGATTGGGCTTCAGGGCATCCTTCAAAAGCGCGGCGATGGCACCCTCATAGCCCAGTTGCTTCACCCGCACCGGTTCCCCATCGTAGCTAAAACCCACGGTGATATTGCCGATGCGTTCTTTCAGCTCATCCATGTTATTGGAAAGGCAAAGGATGGCCATAATCTCGCTGGCGGGAGTGATGTCAAATCCGTCCTCACGGGGAAAACCCTGTTTGCTTCCTCCCAGGCCAATCACGATCTTGCGCAGCATGCGGTCGTTGGCATCAATCACCCGTTTCCAGGTGATGCGCCTAGGATCGAGATTCAGGTCATTATCGTAGTAAATATGATTGTCAATAAGCGCTGCCAGGGTGTTATTGGCAGCGGTAACGGCATGAAAATCACCTGTGAAGTGAAGATTGATATCTTCCATAGGCAAAACCTGGGAGTAGCCCCCACCTGCAGCACCGCCTTTGATGCCGAAAACAGGGCCCAAACTGGGTTCGCGGATGGCTACGATACTCTTTTTGCCAATGCGGTTCAGGGCTTGGGAAAGGCCGATGGAAACAGTGGTTTTTCCTTCTCCGGCCGGGGTGGGAGTGATGGCCGATACCAGAATCAGCTTACCGGTGGGATTATCCTGCAGGGAAAAGAGCGTGCTGTAACGAATCTTGGCTTTATACTCTCCGTAATGATCGATGTCCGATGGTTTCAGGCCTATTCCGGCAGCAATCTCATCGATATGTTTCAGCTTGGTGGAGCGGGCAATTTCCAGATCATTGGGCATGATATCCTCCAGTTTAGGGTATTTATTACTAAAGCTAAGGCTAAAAAGCGCTTTGGCAAGTGAAAGCTGAATCACAGATACTTCTCATTTGGCATGAAGAAAAGCATTGACATCTCCCTGCCTATATGGATTATTGCAATAAATAGACATTAGCAGGTGAGTAGATGCATAAGCTTGGTAAGCACCTTTTTTGGGATGCAGATTTATCCCGATTGAGCCTGGATGAGCATGCCGGATACATTATCCCACGGGTAATGGATTACGGCTCCTGGGATGATGTGCGTTTTGTTTTTAGCTATTACCCTAAAGAAACGCTGAAACAGATATTGCTATCTGCTCCATCTCTGCAGATCAGAACCATCCATTTCTTCGCACATTACTTTGAGCTGCCCTTGCAGAGCTTTAATTCATACCAAAAACTACAGAAAGCGGTATGGAAGGGATGAACTTACATTATCAAGCAGTTAGCTCCGAACTGAGAGAAATGTTACATCGCCTAATGCAGGAAGAAGCTTTTCAGGACTTTTATCTGGTGGGAGGAACAGCTCTGGCTCTAAAGCTTGGGCACCGCCAATCGGATGATCTTGATCTTTTCTGCTCTGCCAGTTTCGATCCTAAAGCTATTGAGGGAGTGCTAAGCAGTAAGTTCGATGCACAAAGAATTTATAGCGAAAATGATACTGTGAGGGCATTTATTTCAGGCATCAAAGTTGATTTGCTAAGCCACTCGTATCCACTTCTGGATAAAACAGAAATATGGGAAAAAATCCGCATGGCCAGCTTGAAAGACCTGGCTGCCATGAAGCTGAATGCTGTTTCCGGCAGAGGCATGAAGAAAGACTTCTGGGATGTGGCGGCATTGTGCAAAGTCTTTAGCTTGGAGGAAATGATCGGTTTCTTCCAGCAGAAATATGCCCAGTCCGACTCATGGCACTTGCTAAAGTCTCTTAGTTACTTTTTAGACGCAGATAATGACCCTACTCCGATCCGAGCGCTTGATGGAACAACCTGGCAGGGAGTAAAAAGCACCATCCAAAGGGAAGTAAATAAACTAATCTGATAATCAAGATTGGAGGTTATATCGCATCGGTGTGCGACACTACTTCACTAATTCCTGAATCTATAGCCAATGGACAGATTCCATTGCCGGGTATTGTAATCACTATGGAATGAATAATCCAGTTCGCCATCTATGTATTCTTTCTCGGTTAAGGTGCTGCGGTTCACCTTGTAAAGCAACTGCAAGTCCAGATCCCGATGCCGCATGCCAATCCCAAAGCCTGTATAGATACCTCCATCGGCTTCATACTTGTATTCTTCGTCGTAGTAATCATCATCATCACCCTCCCAATAATCATAAATGGGAATGCTATAGCCCAATTGTGCGATAAACATAGGGGCAAAACTGCGATACTCCGGAAAGTTATAGCTTATATGCCCATAAAAAGGGACATAAGCGGCACTGGTAACCGATGAATTCCATCCCTCGGGCATGCTTTGGTGGCGTCTGGGAAGCTGGAAATCTATCCCGAAGCCGTAAGTAATATTGTTTTGTGTTTTTACTGCCTGCCCGGATAAACTAAGTCCCACCTGGTTTCTTATCCCCACCTGCATAGCTTCCACAGCAGAATATGATTCCCCCATCATATCCAAACCCATGGCTGCTCTAATATCCGCAGCAAACAGGCTGCTTACCATGCAGATCAGCAGCAGCATGCCAAAAACGTGTTTCATTAGTAACTCCACATATTCTCAGTTTAGTAGTTTATGATTTTTTTGCTTATCGTCAGCAAATCAAAATTCACATTGATGTCATCCGCTTCCTGCACATCGGTTAAACCCCCACCGGGAAATTCCGCATAGTTCCAGGAAAGCGAAATCAGGTCTTTATAGTGCAGATTGATTCCATAGCCAAAGGTGTCGCCATACACTTCCCCCTTGAAGTCCTCATAGCGTCCTCCCCGGATAAAAAAGGTATCCAACAAGCCCAGCTCCATGCCATAGCCCCTGGTTTTATATTCGCTATCGTCGGAGAAGGAGCTTAAATATCGGGCACTAAGCAGATTGTCGCAAAAAGGAAGTTCCCTGCTTATATCCCCGAAGATCTCACTCGCAGTTTTCAGATTCACTCCCAGGGCAAAGCCGGTATTCGTTCTTCCCCATAATCTTTCTGGATCATTGCCCTCTATTCCATAATCCATCTCGTTATCAAAGAGATTTTGATTCGTATAGGCGGCAACACCCTCAAAGCCGATTCCCAATTCATGTTCGGTTCTGAATCTGCCCACCGTGCCCAGATTCAAGCAATGCGATCTGCCCCTTGCGGTTCCTCCAGGATAACGACCAAGATAACTGTGGATATCCACATAGTTTAAACCCAATGCCAGATCCAGATGCTCTTTGATAAAGGGCTCGGAGATATATTTATCTGCAACCTCGAAGATATTCACCGCCAGGCCATACACCCCGGCAGAATCATAGGAGCGGTATTCTGATATCTCTTCACCATTGGGTCCAACAAAATTCTGCCATCCATGATCGAAATAGATCGCACGCTGATCCCGGAACTTGTATGAGGGAAGAGTGACAGACCATCCCTTATAGCCCAGATTCACCATCGAGGCGTGATAGAACATTCCAAAATCAGTATCTTTCAGCCATTCAAATTTCGTGTATCCATAGCCAACGCCTTCGCGAAATGCTCCCATGGCAGGGTTGGTGTATGACGAGAGGGGACTATTATTCCATATATTCACGTTGCCCACATCGTGTCCACCAATCGCCAGATTGATGCTGGAAGGTTCAAAAAAAAGGAACAGACAAGTACCCTGGGTTTTATCCG
>JAGOGT010000157.1 GCA_017996595.1 Candidatus Cloacimonadota bacterium | reverse complement strand
TTTCCTTATCCACATTTTCGGGCAGGGCATTGGTGGAAACAATCTTCCAGGGAACATGCAGCTTATAGTTCCAATGCGTATTTTCAGTCTGTAAACTGCTGAAGATATTCTCGAAATCATCGTCGGACTCCTGAGAGCCAAGCGAGATGCGGCGTTTGAAGGTGATCCGGCGTCCCGGCTCTTTATTCAGGGTGATCTTACCCCAAAAATCGGCATTGGAAAGCTGGTCATTCACATTATTGAAGGCTTCCACGCTCTTGAATTTGAATTCGATGGTATAAACCGCATCGGGGCCGCGCCTTTGGATATTATAGGACTGCAGGCTGATTCCGGGAAGGGAGGATTTGCGCATGATCTCTTCAGGGTTCTCATATTGAGAACGGTGAATTAGACGCAGCTTCGCTCTGCCGGAGCCATCATGATTGAGCCACAGCTCTTCATCATAATTTACGCATCCGGCAAGCACAAGTAGCGCTATCATCAGCATCAGCAAGCGTTTCATGATTCAAATCCCACTAATATTATTAAGTTTAAAAGCATTAAAACAAATCCCGATTTTTTTGGCAAGGACTTTCTTTGTCGGTTTGCTATAGGGAATCGGGTTTCTTTGTTAGCTTCTGCATCAGTTCGTCGAAAAGCTCCTGATTGTGGACTGTAGCATGGGGCAGGATGCGCAGTAGTTCGGGACGATTCAGCTCCACTTTTCCCTTATTTAATACCAGTGGGTTACTGTCATTCTCAGGCATAGAGGCTATCAGCTGGGCTTTTTTTATCTTCAGGATCGTGATGCGATGGGCACGATTAAACTTGAACTTGATCACGATAACTTCCGGGGTGGCATTGGTGATGAGTACCACAACAAGATCATATACGTCTTTTTCAAACAGGGTGATATTCCATTCGTGGATTTTTTGGTAGGATTGGAAGTATTCCTTCAGCTGCGGATGGCGGACACCCAGACTGGATTTACCTTCCTTTAGCTTATCCAGCTTGCGCACAAAGCAATTCAGGGAGCGTAATTGCTGGTATGAGAGGATATCCTTGGTATTACGGTATCCTTTATCTTTCAGGTAGGCGCTGCGCAGATTCACCTTGATCCGATGCTTATGCTCTTTGGCAGTCTGGTAGCTGATGCCATGAGCCTGGGCATATTCCTGCAAACTCATCTTCAGGTACAGCTCATTATACATGCGAAACTCAATTGGCGATAGCATCTTCTTGATTTCTTCCGGGCGGAGAGTGATATGGAAGTCATCATCATCGGGATCGGCAGTGATCTCCTGAGGCAGTTGCTTCAGTCCATGCACCAGCTTGGCTTCTTTCTTTTGCGCTTTGAAGCTTGCCACTACCTTATTATGGGTAACCCTGCTCAGCCAGGCTTTGAGGTCCTTTATCTCCTGCTTGCTATCCAGCAGTTCCTTGATGCAATCCTGAGCTATATCCTGTGCCATTTCGGGATCAGAGATCAGCTTCAGGGCATAATGGCTGCAGTGCTCGAAGAGCTTGTGGAAGAGCGTTTCCACTCCCTGAGGATAATTTGCCTTCACCCAAGTGGGAATATCGGCAGTGATTAATCCCGCTGTTGAGAATTTGGAAGAGATTATCTCCAGCAGTTCCCTGCAGATTGCATCTTGCGCAAAATCCCTGTGCGTAAGCTTAACAAGCTCCCTATTCAGGACTTCCAGGCTCTGATGCGGGTTCTTTGCACCGGCAGTTTTGTCAGCCATCTTTCCCCCAAGATTCATACTAGGGACAATCTGGCAGTTATCAATATTTTGTCAATAGCCTTGCCGATTGGTTTATTATTATTCCACATATCAAGCATATACGCCATATCGAGCCCTACCAGATTGGAAATCAAACACTAATTATATAGATGTGAATAATGATACTATTCCGAATGACTGTTATAGGTAAAAGCTATGCTTGTCTGTAGTAAACAAATAGGAGATACCATGAAACGAACCTTATGTATCGCCCTGCTGCTGTTTCTCGCAGCTATGGCCTGGGGACAGCCCCTGTGGCCTGAAGAAGTGAGTGTACGTGAAGGCCAGGACTTGCATTATTATGGCAGTCCGGCAAAGGATTCTTTTGGTAACGTCATAAATGCCTGGGTCAAGAGCAGCAATGGCAGGCATCAGATTAATACGAATCTGTATCAGGCAAATGGCAGTCCCTTGTGGGATATTCCCGTGCTGGTCAGGCAGAGCTTGATGCCAGTGAAAGATCTGGTAATCTCAGCTTCCAGCGATAATTGCTTTATTCTTGCCTGGCTGGAAACTGGTGGGCAGGAGTCCAGCCGTATCATGATGCAGAAGGTTACTTCTTCGGGATCGCTGCTGTGGGGTGAGGGAATCAATGTGGTAACTGCCCGAATTCAGAGAGAATACGATTTCAGTATTGCAGCTAATGACGTAGGTGGAGCCTACATCTTCTACATCGAGGAGAATGGCAGTCATATTCTGGGACGCAGTTACAACGCCACCGGAACCGAAATTTGGGGTACTAACGCTCCTGAAATCATCACTGCCGGACAGACTGTCTTCAGTGACATTGCCTCCCTTCCCGGATTTGGCGTTGCCCTGCACTATAAAAGCCTGATTAGTAACCTGAACTATGTGGCACGTTATGCTCCCGAAGGCTATCAACACTGGCAGCAAAGCTATCCCTTCGATCCTGAAGAGAGCGACCGGCCGCATGACATCTTCGTAAGAAGTGATCATACTCTGGCAGATGTGGTGCTTAGCCGTTCCGGAAATGCCACGGTGAAGGTTAGAGTATTCTGGAGCGATGGGGATCCAGCGTTGCCTCAACCCTTTGAACTGGTGCTTGCCAATACCGAAGGAGCAATGGTGGAGTATGCTGTGGTTTCGGATGGTTTGAGCCTGCATATCTGCACTGCCAAGACCAGCGCTGCTTCCAATGAAATACGCTATTATTGGATCAATGGCAGCTTCACGAATGTATATCCCCCCACGGGGTTGCTGATGGGCACGCATAATGGGGCCGTTGAATATCCGCAGATATCTGTGCAGGAAGGCTTTGTGCCCTATTGCAGCTGGGTGGAAGACAATCCTGATGCCCGTAACTTAATGGTGAATATGAGGGATGAAAACTCTCAGGCCGCCTGGGGAAATGGCATGGTTCTGGCAAGCAACATCACCCGTCCGGACAGATATCGCATCATCGGCTGTGCGGCTGGAGTGATGGCCTTTTTCCAGCAGGAAGATACCCAAAAAAAGAAGCTGAAGATGCAGGTGATGAACCCTCAGGGCAGTCCTTTGCTGAATCCGGATGGGGCTGTGCTTCTTTCCACACCAAATGGCAAAGGGCGCACCCTTGCCACCCACAGCTTGGGCGACAGAGCTATTGTATTTTATGAAGAGATCAATGCAGACGGAGATAGCTCCTTGCGTTATCAGCTCATCAGCAGTGCCGGCTATCCCGTGCTGCCAGCATCCGTGGCGCTTTCGGATTTTCAGGACGTAAATCCCTACATCACTTCCTGCGAGTATTCAGACAACACGGTGGCGCTGATTTATAGACAGGGAACCGGACGCTATCTGCAATTTATCGACTATTGGGGCGGGCAAGGCATGGGTCAGCCTGGCATGCTGATCACCACTCAATCCTATTACCTGCATTCTGGAAGCATGAAACTAAGCGAACTAAATGGCGACCTCTATATCGGCTGGATGGAAAGCACTCCCACTCCCAATATGCGCTTGATGGGACAGCGCTGGGATAACTGGGAATGGGCCTGGGGTCCTCAGGGCAAGCTGCTGATAGATAACATCCCGCAGCTAAGTGCGCTGCAGATCAATGCTTCCGATGGAGCGTATTACACCTGGCTGACCAGAGATCCCGCAGATAACCTGAAAAAAGTATATGGCCTGCTGGTGGACGCCAATGGTGATCCCGCTGCAGAGTGGAATGCTGCCGGTGAGATCATTTACAGCAACCCCCAGGATCAGGATCAAAGGCCTTATTGGGCCAAATGCTATGGCAATG
>JAGOGT010000156.1 GCA_017996595.1 Candidatus Cloacimonadota bacterium | reverse complement strand
TTAGCTCCCAAAGTGGCAGGGCAACTGGCGAAGCTGCATGTAAATATCGGCGACACCGTCCATAAAGGCCAGGTGATCGCGGAATTGGAAGACGTGCTCTATGATCATGAAGCCAAAAAAGCCTCTGCTAATCTTGAACAGGCGCAATATGCCATGCAGGAAGCATACAAGACCCTGGAGCAGAATCGCCAGCTATTGGAAAATAAATTCATCTCTCAAAACGATTTCGATCGTGTGAGCGCTGAATACTTAAGCGCCAGAGCTAAGCATCAAGTTGCCTTCGCGGCTTTGAATACCGCCAATTTTCAGCTTCAACAAACCAAGGTAAGAGCCGAATGGAACGGAGGGGGAGCGGTGCGCGTAATCGGCGAAAGATTTGCTGAGGAAGGACAGCTTTTGAGCGTGGGTTCACCCCTGATATCCGTGCTTGATATCTCCAAACTGATCGCAGAAATAGACGTGATCGAAAGTGATTACCGGCGCATCAAGATCGGCCAGACGGCGATTATCAGCTCCGATTCGTGGCCTGGGGAAAAGTTTTCGGGACGCATTGCCCGCATCGCTCCCATGCTGCAAGAGCAATCGCGCCAAGCTCGTATCGAGATCGAAATTCCCAATGAAAATCTGAAGCTGAAGCCCGGAATGTATGCCCGGGTGGAGATCAAGTTCCAAACCAAAAAGCAGGTTACAGCGGTAGCTGCCGCAGCTTTGTACAAACATAAAGGCGAGGAAGGGGTCTTTGTGGTGAATGCCGATTCCTCCAATGTGAGCTTTGTTCCAGTAGAAAAAGGGATTAGCACCAGGGATTATGTGGAAATCATCAGCCCCGAATTGCAGGGCGAGGTGGTTACCCTGGGGCAGGATCAGCTTGATGACGGCCGCAAGATAATTCTCCCCGGCGCCGATAAACGCGCCAAAGGTAAAGCAGGCCGCAAACCATGAAGATTGCCCAGACAGCTGTAAACGCACCGGTTACCACCATCATGATCGCCCTCATCGTGATCATTCTAGGGGCAATGGCCCTAAGCCGACTTCCCATCGATGCCATGCCGGATGTAACTTCCCCCACGATAAGCATATCCACCAGCTATTCCAAGGCCAGCCCCCTGGTGATGGAAGAGCTGATCACCCGTCCCATCGAGCAGGCGGTAAGCGCTGTATCCGGGGTGGAAGAGATTAGTTCCCGCTCCTCCGAGGGCAATAGCAGCGTGCAGGTATATTTTACCTGGGGCACCGATCTTGACGCCGCTTCCAATGATCTTCGCGACCGTTTGGATAGAATTTTATCCCGCTTGCCCGATGACGCCAGCCGTCCCTCACTACGCAAATTTGATCTGGCAGCTATGCCGGTGGTGATGATGGGCGTGGTTAGCGATTTGGATCCCATCACCCTGCGAACCCTTATCGACAATGAGATTAGCGCCCGCCTGGAGCGCGTGAACGGCGTAGCCAGCGTGAACATCTGGGGCGGGCTGACCCGCGAAGTGCAGATTAATGTTGCCCCCGAAAAGATCAAAGCCCTTGGCCTGTCGCTGGATAACGTGATCAGCCGCATCAAAGCCGCCAATATCAATCAGCCCACGGGGAATATCTACCGGGGAAATTATCAGATCACGGTGCGCGTTCCAGGTGTGTTCGAAACCCTTGACGAGCTAGGCGAAACGATAGTATTCCAAAAAGATGGAGCTTCCGTTTCCCTAAAAGAGATTGCCACCATCGAAGATGCGTCTTCCAAAGTAAACAGCGTGGTGCGCATCAATGGCGAGCCCGGCATTCAAATCTCCGTAAACAAACAATCGGGTACCAATACGGTGCGTGTGGCCAAAGCGGTGCTGAAAGAAGTGGAAAACATCAATCGCAGCATCACTCAGGTGAAGATTATCCCCCTGGTAGATCAATCTGTTTATATCAGCCGTTCCATCAATAATCTCACCAGTTCTGTGGTGATCGGCGGATTGCTGGCAATACTTATTCTGCTGTTCTTTTTGAGGAATCTGAAGAGCACCATGGTGATCTCCACGGCCATTCCCATTTCGATAATGGCCACCTTTGGCCTCCTCTATTTCAATGGCTTCACGCTGAATATGATGACCATTGGCGCCTTGGCCCTGGGAGTAGGGCAGCTTTTGGACAATTCCATCGTGGTTTTGGAGAATATCTTCAGGCACCGCGAGCTGGGCAAGAGTCCCAAAGAAGCAGCGATTATTGGGGCGGAAGAAGTTACCTCGCCCATCATTGCCAGCACTCTCACTTCCCTGGTGGTATTTTTACCCATGCTCTTTATGCAGGGGATGACGGGCCTGATGTACAAGCAACTGGCCTTTGTGGTGGTATTCGCGCTGATCTGTTCGCTGGTAACCGCTCTCACCATGGTGCCCATGCTTTCCAGCAAGATGCTGGCCGTTAGCAGTGAACCCAAGGGCAATCAAAAGAGCCTGAGATGCAGGTTTTATCATGCCACGGGGCATATCTTGCACGGCCTGGAATCCATCTATGCCCAGGCCCTGGATTATGTGCTTCGTCATCGTGGCAAAACGCTGATCATCTCCCTGGGGCTCTTGTTTGCCACGATATTTCTGGCCACCTTTATCGGCTCTGAACTTATGCCCATGGCCGATGAAGGCGAGCTGCGAGTTAATCTGGACATGGAAGCGGGCACCAGACTGGAAGTGGTGGATGTGAAAATGAAAGACCTGGAAAAGCGGATTGCCGGCATCCCCGAGATTAAAAACGTGATAACCCAAGCGGGCAGTGGGGGATGGGCTTCGGGCTCCAATACCGGTTCCATGCGAATTCGGCTTTTGGGCCGTTCCGAGCGTAGCCGCAGTGACGAAGAAATCGCCGCCGAGATTCGCAAACGCCTGGGCGGCATCGCCGGAGCCAAGATAAGGGTGCGAACCGCTACCAGTAACCAAATGAGCCGTTTTATGGGCGGTGGGGACCGGCTGGAAATTCAAATTCGCGGCCACGATCTGGCAGAATCCTCACGCCTGGCCCAAATGATCATGAAATCTATCGAAAGCGTGGAAGGCATCACCGACGCCAATCTCAGCCGTACCGCGGGTGCTCCCGAAGACCTGGTAATCATCGATCGCAGCAAAGCCGCCGAGCTAGGCCTTAGTGTGCAGCAAATTGCCTCCCTTTTGGAAACAGCGCTATCTGGCTCCAGCGCTGGGGAATACGTGGAACAAGGCCACGAATATCCCCTGCTTATTCAGATTAAGGATGCCGATAAACTCCCTTTGGAAGAGCTTTTGGACATTAGCCTGGTAAATTCGCGCGGACAAAGCATCGTGCTACGCAACGTGGTGCGAGTGGAAAAAAGCCAAAGCTCCACCGTGATCGAAAGGCTGAATCAGGAGCGCATGATCGATATCTCCGCCAATCACAGCGGCAGAAATCTCAGCGCTGTGGTGAAAGACATTCAGAGCCGCTTGGACAAGATTCCCCTGCCCCTGGGATACAGCGTGGAGATTGCCGGAGACTATAAACAGCAGCAAGAGTCTTTCCGCGAGATGTTTATGGGTCTCATTCTGGCTGTTATCCTCATCTATATGGTGATGGCCAGCCAGTTCGAATCCATCCGCGACCCCCTGGTAGTGATGTTCACGGTGCCTTTTGCCTTTATCGGGGTGAGCATGCTCCTGTTTTTAACCGCCACCACCTTCAATATCCAAAGCTATCTGGGCATCATCATGCTCGCGGGGATCGTGGTGAATAATTCCATTCTGCTGGTGGATACGGCCAATAAACTGAGACGCAATGAGGGTGTGGAGCTTTATACCGCTCTCAAAACCGCAGGCCTCAGAAGGATTCGCCCCATCTTGATGACTGCCATTTCCACGATTTTGGGCCTTTTACCGCTGGCAATTGGCTTGGCGGAAGGAGGCGAAACCCAGGCTCCACTTGCCCGGGCAGTTATCGGAGGCCTCTTGGTTGCCACGCTGATTACGTTGCTATTGATCCCGGTTATTTACAGCTACTTTGAAGGGGGTAGTGGTGGTTTCCAAACCGCCATATTAGGGAAAA
>JAGOGT010000155.1 GCA_017996595.1 Candidatus Cloacimonadota bacterium | reverse complement strand
GGCGCGGTCGCTACCCCAGAGATTCAGGAATTGGAGGCGAAGATGTCCCGAGAATTCCAGCTTGTTATTTATCCTGCTCATGCCCACGAGGCCTTCCATGTGGGTCATTTTGCCTTCTTCAAGGCGGATCAGCAGGTTATTGGGATCCAGGGGTTCGATCACGCAATCGCTGATGTAGCTTTTACGCAGCAGGTTTTCCCTGGCCTGGATGAGAGCTGCGGGAGTGATGGTGCTTAGCTGATTAAGCCCGGAAAGCTTGATAATGGTTTTGGCACGGGTGATCTTATTCCCGCGGATCACATATTCCTTGATGCGCAGCGGTTTGCCTTCCTCGATGCCGATATAGGCGATGAGCTGATCACTTTGCACCAGGGAATCAAGGCTAACGGCGGCGAAAAGATAGGCTCGGGCGTGATAGAGCTCCAGGATTTGTTCCATGAGGCGCGGAATTCGCTTCAGCGGATATGCGGAAGCCTCAGAACCCAGCAGCAGCTGATTCAGCTTGGCTTCCGAGAAATAGCTATTCCCCCGGAATTTTAGCTGCACTGCGGAGGCGGAACGAAACTCCGTGGGGCGGTAAACAAGCTCCAGAGCTTCGGAATCGATGGGTTTCAGCTCCGGGGAGGGGATTAGGTAAAAATACTTGCCCTGGCTGTGAAAATGCTCGTATAAACGCCGGGTAGCGGTTGCCACGGACTCTGCCTGATACTCTTCACCAGTTTGCAGAGCGCTGGCTTTAACAAGGATGGCCGTTTCCTCCGCGCTGAATCCCTCAAAGCTGATCCTGCCAATCTTGATCGCTGCCAGGGGGAGGCAGACACTCAAGATGACAGCTATCACCAAAGAGCGAAGCACGGTGCTCTCAGCTAATCCCGATCTGCCTTCAGCACGGCCAAAAAGGCTTCCTGAGGCACATTAACGCTGCCGATCTCTTTCATCTTCTTTTTGCCTTCCTTTTGCTTATCCAGCAGCTTGCGTTTGCGGCTTACGTCGCCACCGTAACACTTGGCCAGCACATCCTTGCGCATGGGATTGATGGTGCTGCGGGCGATGATCTTGGCCCCGATACTGGCTTGCAAGGCAATCTTGAAGAGATGGCGGGGGATTACCTCAGAAAGGGTGGCGGTAACGCTTTTGCCCCATTGAAAGGCCTTGTCCTGATGGCAAATGAAGCTCATGGCATCCACCTTTTCGCCATTGATGAGGATATCCACTTTCACCACCTGGGACAGGCGGTAATCCTTGAAAAGATAGTCCAGCGAGGCATATCCGCGGCTAACGGTTTTCAGCTTATCATAAAAATCGAAGATGATCTCAATTAAGGGCATGTCATAATGCAGGGCCACGCGCTTTTCGTCGATATAATCAATGCTGCGCTGGATGCCGCGCCGCTCCTGAGCCAGCTTCATGATGTTGCCGATATAGTCGGTAGGGACGATGATCTCGGTATCCATGAAGGGTTCCATGATGCTATCGATGTAATTCGGATCGGGGAAATCGATGGGATTGTTCACTTCGATATCCTCGCCATTCTTCAGCTTCATCAGAAAGCGGACACTGGGAGTGGTGGCAATGATGGGGATATTATATTCGCGCAGCAGGCGTTCTTTTACGATCTCCAGATGCAGCATGCCCAGAAAGCCGCAGCGGAAGCCATAGCCCAGGGCTGCAGAGCTTTCTTTATCATACACTAGCGAGGCGTCATTCAGCTTTAGCTTGGCGATGGATTCCACCAGGTTCTCATAATCCTCGCCATTGATGGGGAAGATGCCACTGTACACCATGGGCTTGGGCTCCATGAAGCCTGGCAGCGAATGCTCGCATCCCCCTTTGGCCAGGGTGATGGTATCGCCTACGCGGGCATCGGAAACTTCCTTGATATTGGCGATGATGTAGCCTGCTTCACCACAGGTAAGCTCCGTTTGTGGGGAAAACTTGATGCCCAGATAGCCAATCTCTTCGATCTCATACTCGCGATTGGTGGAAAAGAGCTTGATCTTATCTCCCTTTTTCAGGCTGCCATCGAAGAGGCGTACCAGCACTACAACGCCACGGTACATATCAAAATAGGAATCGAAGATCAGGGCTTGAGGCGGGGCATCCACAATGCCTTTAGGAGCAGGAAGCTTGGTAACCACCGCATCGAGGAGCTCATTTACCCCCGTTCCGGCTTTGGCGCTCACTTTCAGAATGTCGTCCGGCAGGTAGCCCAGAATTTCGCAAAGGTCGTGTTCGGTGCCTTCCACATCGGCTTTGGGCAGATCGATCTTATTTAAAGCCGGAAGCAGCTCCAGATTATTCTCCAATGCCAGATAGAGATTGCTCATGGTTTGCGCTTCGATACCCTGGGAAGCATCTACCAACAGGATTGCCCCTTCGCAGGATGCCAGGGCGCGGGATACTTCATAGGAAAAATCTACGTGACCGGGAGTATCGATCAGATTCAGCACATAGTCCTGTCCCTGATAATTGTGCACCATCCTGATGGCATGGCTCTTGATGGTGATGCCCTTTTCGCGTTCCAGATCCATGCTGTCCAGCACCTGGGCTACTTCCATGCCTTTGCCGATCACATGGGTAGCTTCCAGAAAGCGATCTGCAAGGGTGGATTTACCGTGGTCGATATGCGCCACGATGCAGAAATTACGAATATATTCTTGTTTCATCTATGTTCCTTATTTTCCATAGGAATAATGATCTATGGCTTTTCCCTCAGGAAGGGCCAGTTTTTGGGAGCTGGGGCTTTTGTCAATCAGATATCAGTGCAGGGGTACGTTCAGGGGGCTGTTCCCCAAAACATTGCCTACATAATCGGTGGTATCAGCGCTGGCGGAACCTTTGGCGGCTGGGATGATGAGGCTTTGAGACTGCCTGGGAAGTGATCTGCTGAGGGCTTTCATCCGGTTGCGCAGCGTATCCGGCTTGCTGGCTTCCACGATTGCTGCGGGACGCACGCTGCTGCTATCATCCGGAGCGCTTTTCAGGAATACCGGCGTGGAAAGCCAGCCCTGATTGTAGGCGTGGATGAGGATAGACCCCAGAATCGCCACAAAGATAATGATCCCGATCATCCACAGAAAATTGGTGGAGATCATGATCTTGCGCTCTTTGGGAAGGTGATCGCTTTGAAACTGGCTGCGGGTAGTATCCGGCATCATCACCTTGAATTCCCGCATCACGGAATCCACATCCGCTTCCAGATAGCGCGCATAATTAAAGATCATGGCCTTGGCAATGCCGTAGCCACCCAGATCGAAAAAGCGGTTCGTCTCTATCTTTTTGATGGTGTCTTCGGGCAAACGCGTATCTTCCCACACTTTCTTGTAGCTGAGATCTCTCTGGATACGCAGATCCAGCAGGTATTTTCCTAAATTCTCCAATTGTATTGCCCCTCGAATGGCTTGCCCACTTCCCCGGCCAGTTGATAGCCCATTGCCTGAGCTTTGATGCTTACCGTTCCTCCGGGCATTTTCACTTCCACCTTATCTTCCAGCATCTTTCTGCTGATACCGCTGGCCACGCAGCAGCTTGCACCGGTTCCACAGGCCAGGGTTGCCCCGCAGCCACGTTCCCAGATCTTTATTTCAATCTCGGTGGGGCTGATGAACCTGGCAAAATGTACGTTTACGGGCTTGGCGAAGGAGGGATGATGCTCCAGGATGCTGCCATATTTCAGGTGCGGATCATCATCCAGATTGTCCTGCCAGATGATATAGTGCGGATTGCCGATATTCACCAGATCGCCCGTGAAGCCTTCCACAGTAAAATTCGCTTCCATAATCCTGGGTACGCCGAGATTAACGCTTACGATCTCTCCGGGAAGGATGAGAGCGAATTTCTTGCCGGAATCGGTGATAATGGAGAGGTCGGTACGGTTCTTTTTGATGCGGAGCAGTGATGCCACACAGCGCAGTGCCGAGCCGCACATTTCTGCTCTGGAACCATCGGCATTATAGATAGTCATCTGCGCATCACCGGTGCGGCAAGGCTCGAAAATAACCAGGCCGTCCGCTCCGATCTCTTTATAGCGCATACATACC
>JAGOGT010000154.1 GCA_017996595.1 Candidatus Cloacimonadota bacterium | reverse complement strand
GACTTTGGACTTTGGACTTGAAGACTCTGCTGCTTTTCCCCTTGACCAAAACCCCCCTCGCAAAAAGCCTGTTAGCACTTAACCTGGTAATAATGTGGAGCGAATATGCTTAAACTAGAATTAGATAAGAAAATGGTGCAGCGGTCACGCAAGGCTGCTGCCAGGATCACCGGTGCCTTTAATTGGCTTTTCGAGGGTTACAGTTCTGTAGCCATCGAGCGCACGGTGCTGCGTCTGATGGGCATCGATGGTGCCCTGAAGGATGGCAAGCCGCTGCCCAATGTGGTGGTGGATCATCTGCTTAAAAATGGTGGATTAAACCGCGGTGCGGCAGTTTGGGTAGCCAATGCGATGCTGGCCAAGGGACTTTCGGCACAGCAGGTTGCCGAGGAAGTTGGCAAAAAGAAGCTTGATCTTACCGCCCTGCCTTTGGCCGCAAATAAAGAGCTTTTTGAGATTTTGAATAAGCAAACCAAGAGCATGCTGAAGCATATCAGCGTTCAGAAAGCCAGGCGGGAAAAGCTCTTCGGGCAGTATGGCCCCCGCAGACAGCCTGCCATCTATGTGATCGTGGCCACGGGCAATATCTATGAAGATGTAACCCAGGCCAGGGCTGCGGCTTCCGAAGGCGCGGATATTATTGCGGTGATCCGCTCTACCGCACAGTCGCTATTGGACTACGTTCCCTATGGTGCTACCACGGAAGGTTTTGGCGGCACCTTTGCCACGCAGGAGAATTTCCGCATCATGCGCACGGCCCTGGATGAAATTTCCAAAAAGGAAAAGCGCTATATCAGCCTTACGAACTATGCCAGCGGTCTTTGCATGCCCGAAATTGCCGCTATGGGAGCCATCGAACGGCTCGATCTGATGCTGAATGACGCCATGTATGGCATCCTCTTCAGGGACATCAATCCCAAGCGCACCTTGCTGGATCAGTATTTTGCCAGAATGATCAATGCCTATGCGGGCATCGAGATTCAAACCGGCGAAGATAATTATCTCACCACTTCCGATGCCATCGACAAGGCTTATACGGTTACCGCCAGCCAGCTGATCAACGAAAGCTTTGCCCTTCTCAGCGGTATAAAGCCCGAAAAGATGGGGCTGGGACATGCCTATGAGATAAATCCGGATACGCCGAATAGCTTTTCTTATGAACTGGCGCACGCACTGCTAACCAAGACTCTCTTCCCCGATGCTCCAGTTAAATATATGCCCCCCACCAAGTTTGCCAGCGGGAATATCTTCAAAACCCACTTGATGGACGCGATGTTCAACTTCGTGGGACAGCTTACCGGACAGGGAGTGCAGCTTTTGGGGATGATGACCGAAGCTATTCACACTCCGCATCTGGCCGATCGTTCGCTGGCTATCGAGAATGCGCAGTATATCTTTAATGCCGTTAAAGACTTGGGAGATAATCTGATGCTGGCCCCGGACAGCTTTATCAATTCCCGTGCGAATGAAGTGCTGGCCCAGGCAGTGGAGTTCCTGGAAAAAGTGGCCAAGGAAGGGCTGTTCAAGGCCATGGCACAGGGTGATTTTGCGGAGATTAAACGTCCCGAAAATGGCGGCAAGGGTTTGGATGGTGTGTTCAGAAGGGATGAAAACTATTACAATCCCTTTATGGAACAGCTGAAACAGGAGCTGAAGATATGAGCAAGAATATTATAAGACCCTATGGCGATACCCTGAACGATGGCAAAGTGCAGCTTTCCTTTTCGCTGCCCGTTGCTCCCGATGCCTTTGGCAAGGAAGCGGCTAGGCTTTTAATGCTGCAAATGGGCTTCGACGAGGCTGAGATAACCGGAATGCGTGATCTGCACGAAGGCTTTACGCATTTCATCGCCTATGCCAGCAGCAGCGTGGGGATCGACACGGCTAAGATAAAGGTGAAAGTGGTGGAAACCCCAGTGATGGATATGGAAGCCACAGATGCATACATCGCAGAACACCTGGGACGGAAAATAACCGTGGTAGGGGCTTGCATTGAGAGCGACGCGCATACCGTGGGCATCGATGCCATTATGAATATGAAAGGCTATAATCACCGCTACGGGCTGGAACGCTATCATGGCTTCAACGCCATTAATATGGGGGCGCAGGTGCCTTCCGAAGAGCTATTGGCCAAGGCGCGGGAAGTGAATGCCGATGCGATCCTGGTTTCGCAAGTGGTAACCCAAAAGAATATCCATATCAAGAATTTAACCCGCCTGATCGAACTGGCGGAAGCGGAACAACTGCGCGATAAGATGCTCTTTATCTGCGGTGGACCGCGGATTTCGCACGAACTGGCCATCGAACTGGGCTACGACGCAGGCTTTGGAACCGGAAGCTATGCTACGGATGTGGCGAGCTTTATTGCCATTACTCTTGCCAGGGATTAGGTTACAGGTGTCAGGTTTCAGACAGTGGAAAGGTGGAAGTGTGAAGCCAAGTTTTGAGCTCATCGTAGGGGCGATCGGCGGGTCGCCCGTAAACCTTTGTTTCATTGGTAATCACCCTTTATATGCCCATCCCACAATGTTCACATCGTGTTTCACCTTTCCACCCTTCCACCTTTCCACTTCGAGTATTCCATGCTGAACATCCTCTACTTCCTCATCGCTCTGGGCGTGATGGTAACCATTCACGAAGGGGGGCACTTTCTGGCGGCCCGGCTTTTCGGAGTGGGCATCGAGAAATTTTCCATCGGCTTTGGCAGGCCCATCGCCGAATTTGAACGCAAAGGCGTAAAATATCGCCTTAGCTGGATTCCCCTGGGCGGATATCTGAAGATGAAGGGAGAAAATCCCGATGAAGCGGATGAGATGGAGAATGAAGCATCTTTCATGCAAAAAGCCTGGTGGAAACGTGCTTTAATCGCCTTCAGCGGGCCCTTTGCCAATCTGTTGCTGGGGTTGCTGCTCTACATTCTGGCTTTCACGCTGCCTCAGAGGCAGGAAGATCTGCGCCCCATTGTTCACAAAGCAGAAGGCGCATGGGAAGAGCAATTTCTGGCAGGGGACAGTTTGATGGCGATAAACGGCGAGCCCATCAAGGGCTTCAATGAATTCCTGATCGCCCTGGATGCCAAAAAGCCAAATAGCATTCTGCTGTCGCGCCGGGGAGAGCATAAACTGCTAAGCGTGGCTCCCAGCCAGGTGGATTCGCTGATCAGATCTTTGCAGCCGCAAGTGGATACCGTGATCGGGGAAGTATATTCCGGCATGCCGGCCTGGAGAGCAGGGCTGAATTCCGGCGATATAGTGCTGGCTGTGGATAGCGTGCAGGTTTCGGACTGGTATAGCATGCGCGAACTGATCGTAGGCTCCAAAAACAAATCCGTTCAGCTTAGCATCCTGCGTGGCAAAGAGATAATGAAGCGGGATATTGTGCTGGAGCAGAATCTGGCTATGGGCAATCAGCGGCTTATCGGCATTTCGCAAAGCATGCCGGTGAAAAGCGTGCAGCATTATAGCCTTCCCCAGGCCTTCAGCTACGGCTGGCAAAGCAGCGTGGGCTTCATCGTGATGAACTACGTGGGTTTTTACAAGCTGATCAAGCAGCCGGAACAGCTAAAAAGCAGCGTGGGTGGCCCGGTGATGATGGCTACCATGACTAATGAAGCAGGACAGCGTGGCTTTAGTTACCTGCTGATCTTCTTTGCCAGCATCAGCCTGATTCTGGCGATTATGAACCTGCTGCCCATCCCGATTCTGGATGGCGGCCTTATTCTTTTTGCCTGTATTGAAGCTCTTATCGGCCGTCCCTTGCCCCTCAAAGTGCAAGGCATACTGCAGCGCATTGGGCTGGCCTTGCTCTTCATGCTGATGTTCTTCGCCTTCTATGCCGATATCAGCAAGCTGGTATTGCGCTTATTCGCCATTCACGGTTAGGGGATTTATGTTTCAATTTGAACTTCAGGGACGTTCGGGAAAAGCCAGAGCCGCCAGGATCAGCACCGATCACGGTGAAATCCTGACCCCCGTTTTTATGCCTGTGGGCACTTTGGGCACGGTGAAGGCCATGAGTCCGCACGAACTGGAAGAAGTGCAGGCGCAGATCATTCTGGGCAATAC
>JAGOGT010000153.1 GCA_017996595.1 Candidatus Cloacimonadota bacterium | reverse complement strand
CAGCTACGCCTCCGGAACCGTGAACCTCAGCGGCATCGATTGGGACATGACCGAAGCCCTGATCGGTACTTTATCTGCAGATTGGAAGAATGGAGCCCGTTCCTGCCGCATGCGTGGCTATGGAACTTCGGCTATCACCATGCTGGCTGATCTTAGTTCCGGCGCGGGATCCATCAGCTTTGGTTACCGGCGCTATGGAACCGACGTGCAGGTGGATTGGAAGGTGGAATACAGCACCAACAGCGGTTTTTCATGGATTCAGGCAGGCAATAGCTTCACGGCTCCAAATTCCGACGCGGTGCAGCAGTTCAATGCCCCTCTTAACGTTAACGGTAACATCCGTATCCGCATCAAACGTGCCACCGAAAGCGGGAGCAGTAACAACCGGCTAAATATTGATGACATCACCCTTAGCGCCTATCTCCCCACCAATCTGCCCACGGTTTCCACCACTCCGATTACTTCTATCACCACCAATTCCGCTGTTTCGGGAGGCAATATCACGTCTCAGGGTGGATCAGCAGTTATTGCCCGTGGAGTCTGCTGGAGCCCAAGCCCCGCTCCAACCCTGGCTAATAGCCACAGTAGTAATGGCAGCGGCACCGGAAGCTATATAAGTAGTCTCAGTTCCCTGGCCTCCACCACCACTTATTACGTGCGTGCCTACGCCACCAATTCGCAGGGAACGGCCTATGGCAACGAGCTTAGCTTTGTTACCGGCGGCAGCGATCCCTTTGATGGCTATTACACCTTTGTATCGGGACTCACCGGCAACGAACTGAAAAACGGCCTGCATATCTTGCTAAGAACCACGCATGATAACGAATACGGCTACGACGACCTCGAAGATCAAATGAAAATCACCGATGAAGATCCGAGTAATTCCAATAATGTGATCGAGCTTTACACCGGCTGGAGCGTTCCCAAAAACAGCTATGGCGGCGGCAATACGGACTGGAACAAGGAACATACCTGGAGCAAGAGTCATGGCGATTTTGGCGACACTGCTCCCGCAGGCACCGATCTGCATCACCTCCGGCCCTGCGATGCCACCGTGAATTCCTTCAAAAACAACCGCGATTTTGACGAATGCTACTCTCCCTATACCGATAATTCCCCGCCTTCAGGATATTCTGGAGCAACAGGATGCTACTATACCACTTCCAACGACTTCGAGCCCCGGGACGCAGATAAAGGCGATGTAGCCCGTATGATCTTCTATATGGACGCACGCTACGAGGGCACGGACACCACTTATGACCTGGAACTGGTGGATTATGTGTATAGCGATGGCGGCATCAATTTGCCCTATTATGGCAAGCTTTCCACCCTTATTGCCTGGCACTCTCAGGATCCCCCCGATGCCTGGGAAGCCTTGCGCAATAACCGCATTCAGAACCTGCAGGGCAATCGCAATCCCTTCATCGACCACCCCGAATACGTGTATTCCATCTATGGCGGAGGCCTGGAGGCACCTGTGGTCTTTATTTCCCGTTCGGGCAGCACGGTTATGCTCTCCTGGACAGCCGTCAGCGGCGCTACATCCTACCGCGTGGAAGCTGCAAACAGTCCCTATGGCCCCTTTGCAGGTGTGCAAACTACCAGCGGTCTTAGCTATAGTGCCGTAACTGCAGGTTTTAAGTTCTTCCGTGTCATCGCCATCAACTAAGTTCATTCTTTCATAAGCTGTTACCATGAGATGCCCATGCGACCACCGGGCATTTGCATGGGCAGCGCCTGGTCAGCGCATATCCAAAGATATAGGATGTGGCTGTCTGGTATTTGCTTACCTGTCAGTTTGAAAGCGGGGCACGCTTTACAGGAGGTTATTTTTTCGGGCGAAGGCAGCTGGGGAGCCAAAAAGAATCTGCAAACTGGTATAATTTTTGCAAAATCCAACCAAGCATAATAATAATTCCTCTCCCAAGGAGACTTCATGATTAGCAACAAGCTGCGAATCAGCCTTTTGATTCTGGCATTGATGAGCATCATCAGCATAGTATTTGCCGCAAATCTGCGCCCGGTATCTTTTGCCGCTGACGGCCAAAGGGTGCAATTGCTGAATAACAGCGACCACGGTTTTGAGCTTAGTTTCAGAGTGCATGACTATAATCTGGAAACTATCAGCACCAAGGCCGGCGATTATGACCAGCTAAGCATTGAGGGCTATGGCTATTCCAATAAAATCGGGGAACCCCAGCTTCCCGTATTCAGCCGCCTGATTGCCGTTCCCTGGGGTGCAGAGGTGAATTTTGATATTTATAACCGCAAGCAGCTAACGATAAGCAAAGCTGATGCAAGGCTGGAGCATCAGTTGCTTCCCGTGCAGCCTTCGCTTTCCAAACGCGAAGATCCTGCCCAGGCTCCTTTCCAGAAAAACAGGGATAGCTACAGCCGCAATGAATTTATGGGAAACCCGCTTTTTGCCGTGGAAGAAATCGGCATGATGCGGGCAGTGAGAGTTTTTCGCATAGCTTACAGTCCCCTCAGCTACAATCCGAGCAGCGGTGAATTGCAGATAAATAGTGAAGCGGCGATTAGAATCAGCTTTAGTAATCCCGATTTTGCAACTACAGAAGCTTTAATGGCCAAAACGGCATCGTATGAATATGACAATCTCTATGCCGCCACCTTCCTGAATTGGGATAGTTCCACCCGGGTAAGCCTGGTTCGCTATCCCACCAAGATGCTGATTCTTTGCCCGCCAAATTACACTGATAGAATGGTACCCTTCGTAGAATGGAAAAAACAGCAGGGCTACAATGTGATCCTCACCACCGTAGGTAGCGGAGGCACAGTGGCCAATACGGTTAGCGCCATAAAGACATATATGACAGGCGTATGGGCTGCGGCCACGGCTCAGGATCCTGCCCCCACCTATCTTCTGATCGTGGGGGATACTTCCACCAGCGGGGATAATATCATTGCCAGCAATGCAACTGTAAGCAGTCCCAGCAGTGATCATGTAACCGATAATTACTATGTGCGTTTACAGGGCACGGATTATGTTCCGGAGATGTATCAGGGGCGTTTTTCGGTGTCCAGTGCCACAGAGCTTACCAATATTATATACAAAACCATCACCTTCGAAAAGACGCAGATGACCGATCTCAGCTATCTGGGCAAGGCTGTGATGATTGCCGGTCAGGATCCCACTTATGGCCCTACGCACGGTGATGGGGCTATCAAATATGGAACCCAGAACTATTTTAATACGGATCATGGAATCACGTCCAACACCTATCTCTATGCGGTTTCGGGCAGCAGTGATGCCGCTATTATCGCCAATGCCAATGAGGGACGGGGTTATATAAACTACACTGCTCATGGCAGCGAAACCAGTTGGTCAGATCCTACCTTTACCGTTACCAATGTAAACAACATGACCAATACCGGCAAGTTTGGCGTGATGGTGGGCAATTGCTGTCTTACCAATGCCTTCGATACCGGCGTATGCTTTGGCGAATCGATCATCCGCAAAGCCAATGCCGGCGGGGTGATCTATATCGGCGGCACCAATAGCACCTATTGGAATGAAGACTATTGGTGGGCTGTGGGGGCTAAAGGCACTGCCAATGGCATTGCTCCGGCCTATAATGCTTCCACATTGGGTGCTTATGATGCCATGTTCCACACCCACAATGAAGCCGTAACAAATTGGGCTACCACTACCGGAGACGTGATCTATATGGGTAATGCCGCCGTGGTGCAGGGAAGCTCCAGCTACCAAAACTACTATTGGGAAATCTATTCGATCATGGGTGATCCCTCGCTGATGCCTTATTACGGAGTACCCACGGCCAATAATGCCAGCTATCCCACCCAGATCATTATCAGCAATAGCACTTATGCCATCACTGGAGCTGCGGCCTATTCGCGGGTCGGGATTAGCATGAATGGCGTGATCTATGGAAGTGGAATATGCGATGCTTCCGGGAACCTGACGCTTACGCTGAGCACCTTTCCCCATGGTGGCACTGCCAGGCTGGTAATCACTGCCCAGAACAAGATTACCCTGATCGCAGATATCCCTGTAGTCTATCCGACGGGGCCATACTTGATTGTGGATTCCGTGAGC
>JAGOGT010000152.1 GCA_017996595.1 Candidatus Cloacimonadota bacterium | reverse complement strand
ACATACATATTCTTATAGATGCAGAGAGTAGGGGAGGAGTAGGAAGGGGAATTCCGGAAACTGGCCAGGCTGGCATAGATCGTGATGGTACCGGCATTATCCCAATCCCTGTCTTCTTCCGGGGAATACAATTCGGGGAAGGAAGTTGGTTCTACCGGCCACTCTGAAACCGGGGCAATCACGCAGAGGCGTTGCGGTTCTTGTATAGGGATAAATCTACATGCAGCGCAGATTGCCGCTGCTTCACCTTTTTCGGAAGCGATGATTTTAAGATGCTGCATTAGTTCTTTTTGTCGCTGCTTCCGGGCTTGGTAAGAGCAATCCCTTCCCTGCACAATTCACATTCATCAGGTTCCCAGGCTGGGACTTGCATGCTCAAAAGGCTTTCCAGAGGAGCGGGAAATTCCACTTTGCCACCGCTGCGATCGACCATGATGCCGACTACCGCAACTTCTAAACCGTGCTCCTGGAGACAGGAGATTACTTCAAAAACGCTTCCACCCGTGGTAAGGATATCCTCGATGATCGCCACTTTCTTCACACTCGCAAGGTCGAAACCGCTGCGAATGGTCATCTTATCATCCTTGCGCTGGGTGAAGAGGAAGGATTTGCGCATCAGGTAGGCTGTTTCAAAGGCCAGCACAATACCCCCGTAAGCAGGGCCAACCACGCAGTCAAAATCGTATGCTTCAAGTCTTTCAGCCATTCTTTTGCAGATGTTGTGAGTGGCCTCGGGATTCTGAAACACCTTGATCTTTTCGATGTAGTGCTTGCTGTGTTTGCCGGAAGTGAGCAGAAAGTGACCTGTGAGCAAGGCTTTTTCGCTGCTCAGAATCCGCCGGATGTAATCAGAATCATCCAGAGATACCAATACCTGCTTGGCTTCCGCTTCGCGTTCGGACATTACCTGCAGTTCGATCATATGCATGTAGCCGGCAAAAGAGCTGTACATGGACATCATTCTCTCGTTTTGGAGTTCCACTTCGAAGCCGGCTTCTTCCAGAAAGCTTTTGGCTAGCTCCGCTTCAAAGGGACTGGAGTAAGTGGCGATGGTTACTAATTGATTGTCGGTCATCATTCCTCCCGCTATAAGATACAAGGCTGAACCGGTTTGTTATCCGATCCAGCCTTGCACTTACATCGTACTATAATAGTTTAGTGTTGTTTACCGATCTCTATGCCACGCTTGATCGCCAGCAGGTTCATATCCAGCAGATCAGGATTCTTGGCTTTCAGGAAGGAGCTAAGATCTTCTTCCATGGTCTCATATTTAATCACTCCGGTTTTGCCGATCACGATGCCGATGGCGATCATATTCAGCACCATCTGGCTGCCGATTTCCGTGGCAATATCGCTCATGGGAGCTACAATCTTTTGCACATCGTCACGGGTGCAACCGCGGGGGCACATATTGGAATTGATTACCAGCACGCCTCCGGGACGAACATGGGGGCCGAATTTATCGATGGACGGCTGATTGAGCGCAACCAGAACATCGGGATAGCTGACGATGGGCGAAGCAATGGGTTCATCGGAAACTACGGTGGACACATTGGCGGTTCCACCACGCATTTCCGGTCCGTATGAAGGAAGCCAGGATACGTTCTTGCCTTCGGCCATGCCGGCTTTGGCAATGAATTTACCTATGGTGAGAACGCCTTGACCACCAAATCCTGCGCAGATCATTTCCATTTTCATGATTGAGCTCCTTCGCCTTTATCTCTAAGCAGGCCAACCTTGAAGTAGGGTAACATGTTTTCTCTGGCCCAATCGCGAGATTTAACGGGATCGATGCCCCAATTGGTGGGGCAGGTGCTGATGAATTCGATGAAAGTGAAGCCACGGCCTTCTTTATTGTATTGGATGGCCTTGCTAACTGCTTTCTTGGCCTTGATGATCTCAGCGGGGCTGAGCAGCGATACTCTTTCGATGTAATAGGGAGCCACCAAGGTGTCCAAAAGCTCGCAAACCCTGATGGGATAACCAATATCGTCCACATTACGTCCATAGGGACTGGTGGTGGTTTTCATGTTGGGCAGAGTGGTGGGTGCCATTTGACCGCCGGTCATGCCATAGATGGCATTATTAACGAAGAACACGCTCATTTTCTCGCCACGATTGGCGGCATGAACGATTTCGGCAGTACCGATGGCAGCCAGATCACCATCGCCTTGATAGGTGAATACATGCATATCGGGACGGGCACGTTTGATCCCTGTAGCCACGGCCGGAGCGCGTCCATGCGCAGCTTGAGCCATATCGAAATTGAAGAATTTGTAGGCAAAAACCGAACAGCCTACCGGGGCAACTCCGGTCATGGAATTGATCAGACCGAATTCGTCGATGGCTTCGGCAATTAAGCGGTGCGCTACGCCGTGGAGGCAGCCGGGACAGTAGGTAAAGGGAGTTTTGGTGAGTGATTCGGGACGTTTTGCAATAATCTCCATGGTTCCTCCTTAGCGGTAACAAGCTTCAAGCTTGGCTTGGATTTCGGCGGGGGTGAATACTATGCCGCCGGATCTACCCCAAAATTCCACCGGTACCTTGCCATTAACGGCAATCTTTACATCGTCCAGCATCTGGCCTTTATTCAGCTCAAATACATATACTTTCTTCACGCGCTTGCCGATGGCTTTGGCTACAGCTTCGTAAGGATAGGGCCACACCGTGATGGGACGGATGAGCCCGATGTTTTTTCCCTGGGCATTCAATTCGTTGATTGCCGATTTTACCACGCGGCTGGCAGTTCCCCAAGCCACGCAGAGAATCTCGTTATCGTCATTGATATTGTAGCTTTCATAGCGGATTTCGTTGGCCTCGATGACGTCATATTTATCGAAGAGGTCATTCACATGCTTTTCCAGAACGGAGGGATCGAGCTCCAGGGAATTGATCTCATGATGGTGCTTTTTATCGCCATCTTCATTGGGGCAGATGCACCATGAAGTATGCTGATGGGCATATTCATCGATCTCTTCCTGGGTTTTGGGGGGCTTGAATTCCACGGGTTCCATCATTTGGCCCAGCATGCCATCGGCCAGGATCATCACGGGATTGCGGTATTTATCGGCAAGATCAAAGGCTTCGCTGGCCATATCCGCAAATTCCTGCACGGAACTTGGGGCCAGTACGATCAAGTGATAATCACCATGGCCGCCGCCTTTGGTGGCCTGATAATAATCGCTTTGCGAGGGCTGGATGTCTCCCAGACCGGGACCGCCACGCTGAACGTTTATGACCACGCAGGGTAATTCGGCACCGGCAATATAGGATATCCCTTCCATTTTCAGTGAGACCCCTGGGGAAGAAGAGGAAGTCATCACGCGTTTACCGCTTCCGGCAGCGCCATAAACCATATTAATGGCCGATACTTCGCTCTCAGCCTGGAGGAAAGTGCCTCCCACTTTGGGCATCATCTTGGCCATGTATTCGATCAATTCACTTTGAGGAGTAATGGGGTATGCGAAATAGAGCCTGCATCCGGAGCGGATTGCGGCTTCAGCTACGGCTTCATTGCCTTTCATAAGTATCTTTGCCATTTCTACCTCACTTCTCCACCGTTATCGCCCCATCGGGGCAGGTGGTGTAACACATTTTGCAGGCAATACACAGGTCTTGGTCGAAGCACTCGGCATAGTTATAACCCTTGGCATTGAGCTGTTCCGAAAAGCGTATGATCTTTTTCGGACAAGCGGCAATGCAAAGGCCACAACCCTTGCAGTAATTCGGATCAACCGTCATTCTGGGCATGGTTTATCTCCTTTGCTTTTATTATAATATTCTGTAAATCCTTAATCTTCGTGCTTCGCAATTCTGTCAAATACTTTCTTAGTGCTTACACGTTTCCTGATGTAGTCCGGGATTGAGGCGTAATGATCGTTAAAGTGATCCAGGCGATGAGCATCGCTGCCGATCGTAAGCAGTTCCCCGCCCTGTTCCAGATACAAATCTATCAATGGTGGTTCGGGAATTATCTGAGGGTAGTTTTTACGTAAACTGCTATAATTGATTTCCAGCGCGATGTTTCTGGCGATCATCACGCTGAAGATGTCCCTGATGATGGGAAAGAACCTTTTATCACACTGCAGCTCGGGGTAATAACGTTTGTAC
>JAGOGT010000151.1 GCA_017996595.1 Candidatus Cloacimonadota bacterium | reverse complement strand
CCTGGGCAAATATCTCCCCCTGGGAATTTGGTATCTGCCGCTTGCCCTGCCGATTCTGGTGGCAGGCATTTTCTTTAGCAGGCTGCGTCCCTATCTGCTGATCGTGTTATTCATGCTTCTAGGAGCGCTGCACGTGCAGTTAAGTCCCGGTAATGATACCCCTCTGCAACAAATTCTGGAGACCAGGGATGTCATTCAGCAGCCACTAAGCTTCCGGGTAAAGACAGCTTTTTCCTCTGCTTATAACAGCTATGGGATAATCAGCGACAGCCTTGCGGGAAGGCCACTAAAGGCCAGGCTCATCTTTTACAGCGAGCGGGAACTATCTCCGGGAAGGCGTTACCGGGGATTGGCAGAGCTCCGTGCGCTGCAAAGCGATCCCCTGCTGGACATCTATCCCAATCGCTATGAGGCTAGAGCCTATCAAAAAGGCGGCCTGGAAGAGCAACCCGGCTACCGCCCCTCCATGTGGGTGGATAAGCTGCGTAAATCGCTTTTAGACGCCCTGGATGCCAAACTTGGCAGCGAAGCGGGTTGGGCCAAGGCCTTGCTTTTCAGCGACACCACCGTGAAAAACGAATACCGCCTGGAGCTCCAGCAATCCGGAGTGCTGCATTTGATCGTGGTTAGCGGCCTGCATGTATGGTTCATCTATCTGGTTTTAGTTAGCCTTCTGCAGGTGCTTATACCCCGCAGGTGGGCTGAACTTATCTTTCTGCCGGTAATTCTGCTTTTTGCCGCGCTGAATAACTGGGCTCCTTCCATCACCCGCAGCATCATCATGATTGCCACGCTGATTCTGGCGCACTGGCTGCAGCGTCCTTTGTCCGGCGCACAGAATATCAGCCTCAGCCTGCTGATCATCACGCTTATCCAGCCTTTGCAGCTATTTTCTCTGGGCTTGCAGCTTTCCTATGTCAGCGTGGCGGTGCTGATCTTTGCAGTGCCCAGAGTGAGTATTTTCGGGAACAAAGGCCTTGACCGCAAGCCCTGGAAAGTAGCCATAGAAAGCATCCTGGAAGCCATAACCGTATCGGCTTTGGTGAGCATCGCCATTGCGCCGCTAACCCTCTATCACTTTGGCACGGCTTCCCTGAATGGCATTATCGGCAATCTCATCGGGATACCGCTTTCATCTCTGTTGCTGCCGTTATCGGTGATGATTTTGCTGATTCCCCAGGCTAGTTTCATCGGTAAAGCGCTGCAAACATCTTATTTTGCCCTCATCTGGCTGTGGAAACAGTGGATTGCCGGCGCGGCGAGCCTGCCCTTCAGCGTTAATGGCGAATATTTCAATAGCTACCGTGCCATCGCGCTGAGCACCGTGATTCTGATGCTGCTCCTTATGGTGAAGGCTAAGTTCAAGCTGGCCCTGAAGCTTGCCATTCCCGCGCTGTGCCTTATTTTGGCGATGCTGATAATCCCCCGGGGACGCAGCCACGAACCCGAAGTGATCGTCTTTGCCGCAGGCGTGGCGGATTGCAGCTTGATTCGCCTCCCAAATGGCGAAAATCTGATGATCGACACGGGGGGAACCTACGGATCCCTGGAAACGGAGCAGGTTCCCTCGGAACAAAGCCTGCTGAATAACAATTGGGCTGAGCGCAAGCTTGTTCCCTGGCTGGGCAAGAACGGCATCCGGCGCCTCGATCACATCCTCATCACTCATCTGCATAGTGACCATTGCGGGGGCTTGCTTTCCCTGCTGAAAAGCCTGGAAGTGGGGGAAATAATCATCGCAGATGGAATTCAGGATCATCCTTTGTGGCAGCAGCTAAGCAGATCTCCGTATTTTAAGCCCGAAAAGATAATCGTGGTAAGGGATACATGCAGTTTTAGCTACGGCACGGCAAGGCTGAAAATGCTCCATCCCGATAAACACTACGCATCGTGGGACGAGAACGAGCGTTCCCTGGTTTGCCGCCTTGATCTGAATGGCCAAAGCTTCCTCTTTACCGGTGATATCGGCAGGGAAGCAGAAACTTACCTGGTGGAACGCTATCCCCAGGAGCTGAAGTGCAACTATCTGAAAGTGCCGCATCATGGCAGCCGCTCTTCATCCACCATGGAATTCATAAAAGCCTGCCAGCCCCGGGAAGCATGGCTGTGCTGCAACAAACACAATCGCTTCGGATTTCCCCATGCGGAAACAATGCAGCGCTACCGCAAGCAGCAGATAAGGCTGCGCAGCACTGCGGAGGGAAGCATTAGAATTAAGAATGAAGAATGAAGACATATGATTGCAGGAGTCATTTAGCCCTCTCTATGCTATATATTTACTATAAATACAAGGGGCTAAAGGACTCATGCGATCATTACGCTTACGCATGAGTCCTTTGCCCCATGGGGCTTGGAGCTAGTTAATAAATGGGGATAGGGGCAAATGACTCCTGCTATTCATAAGTTCAACATTTACCTTTAGCGCAGCATTCATTTTTCATTCTTCATTCTTCATTATTTTTGCAGGGTGAGCTTGCGCGTAAAGAGCTCGCCTCCCAGATTCAGCTTCATCAGGTAGATGCCGCTGGAAACGCTTCGGCCATTATCATCGCGGCCATCCCAGCTAAGGCGGTGGTTACCCTTGCTCATGGAGCTTGCGGCAAGGCGGCGCACTGCCTGGCCTTTTTGGTTATAGATGCTTATCTCCACCGGGGCATCCTTTTCCATGCTGAAGCTGATGGTGGTGATGGGATTGAAAGGATTGGGATATATGGATTTTATGCCATTCACCAGAGGCACGGGGATATTGGGGCCATCGCTAAAATTGTATTGCACTCCCACGGGGCCAAATAGCTCGCTGCTACCTTCCAAATCGTTGCTTTCCAGCCAGTAATAGTAGTATCCGGGTGCAAAAAGCTCGGTATCCTCATACAGGTAATGCTGAGCCTGCGAGCTATTCGTAGCCGGGATAAAAACGCTTAGCTGCAAAGCTTCGGAGGCGTTATTCACCAGTCCGCGATAGATTCTGAATCCGGATACATTAGTTTCGGACTGGGTTACCCACATAAGCTGCACCTGGTTATTCAGCGAGATGGTGGCGGTGAATGAGCTTAGCTCCACGGGCAGGGTTTCCTCGTTGCTTTCACCAATGGTCCACAGGCCTTTGGCAGCTTCGAAATCACTAACCGCGATGCGCAGCCAGCGGGGATCGGAGCTAACGTTATAATCTCCGGCACCAGGGGTAAATTCAGCTGATCCCACGAAGGCCGAGGGCACCTTGCTGCCCCACGCATAGCCGTGATCATCAGCGCTCGTCCAATAGAAGGTAAGGGTTTTGATATCTGCCAGGGTTCCCGAAAGGCTCCATTGGCGTTCTATTTTTTCTGGGAAATTTCCGGCATTGATAGCGGTGGCAGCGGAGAAATTCGAGATGAGCGTGCCGGTTTCGCCGATCTCCAGATAGTTCAGCCCCACAGAATGGTAGCCATCCGTATCTGTGATTCCGCTCACAAAGCCACTATCGATGCGCAGCACGCCATTGATCACCAGCGGATTGGCGAAGCTTAGTCCCGCGGCATTGGCAAGGGTAAGATTATTCACCGGCGAAGGGAAACCCACACCGGCGCTTTGAGCCACGCTGCCATTGAAGGTAATCAGCGAGGCAGATCCTGCCGTGACCAAAGCTCCAGATCCCACGCTGAAGATACCGGTAACCGTCAGTTCGCCATCGATTGCGAGGTCGGTGCCATCGCCATTATTGATCTGCAGGGTCTTGCCGCTATTGATGGTGAGTTTGCCGCTGGCGGAGATGGTGCTGTGGTCGATAATCCGGTCAATATCCTGCAATACATGGTGGTTGATAAGGATGCCAACGGAATTGCTGAAATCGGGAACCACCACGGCAGGGCTGAAAATGCTACTATCCGGGGAATATTCCCAGGCAGTTACGGATGACCAGGCGATGCCGTTTATCCAGGATGAGCTGGCCCGGGTGCGATAGTAAAATACCGAATTTGATGTAGCCATCAGGAAGGGATAGCCGTCGTTGATGCCCGCATCGATACCCCAAATGGTAACGAAAGCCCAATTGATAAAGTTGCTCTGAATCTTCATTTGCGTGGTGGTGTAACCGGTTCCCCCTGCGGAGCTTGCGGTTCCAGAAGTTTGGGTGTCCCAATAGG
>JAGOGT010000150.1 GCA_017996595.1 Candidatus Cloacimonadota bacterium | reverse complement strand
AAGCTTCTGTTTTCGCGCGATAGAGATATCAGCGACTTCATCTACAGCAGCTATTTTGGGCGCTATGAGATTTATCAGCCCCTTTTCCCAAGCATCAGCCTGAAGCTGGCTACCGAGATCGGCTCCTACTTCAATTCCGATAATATCGACAGCCTCAATCCCTTTGCCATGGGCGGTTCGGATGGGTTTATGGGCTATTCGCGCAATGAGCTCAGTGCTCCCCATTATCAGATTATAACTACTGGTATTACTTACAATTGGCATAAAAAATGGTATGCTAATGCCGGCGCACAGTTTCTGCGCTATTCCGACCGCGAACTATGGGGAGTGTTGAAGAACTGGGAGCATTGCTTCTATGCGGGAATCGGCTTCAATAATAGATTTCTCCCCGCGCGCCTCACGCTGTCCCTGAATCAAGATAGGGAACTGAATTCCTTCCTCAATCTCGGCTACGATTTCGATATCTTCCGCTTTTCCAGAAAGTAACAAGGCAAGTCCAAAGTCGCAAGTCCAAAGTTCCAATTCCCATGTAATTAGTTCTCAGTTCAGAGCCGTAAGTCCGATTATGATGCACATAGTTTTTATTTCTTGCGATCCCCATGCGACCCCCAGGCATTTGCATGGTCGTCGCATGGGCATCACCTGTACAGAGATTTGCGATGAAGGCGGTTTCTACCATTTTACGCTTGATTTGATATGAAGCCAAACAAAAAGCCGGGCAAGCACCCGGCTATTGATAACAGAATGTTAGATAAGGCTATATGCTTAGCAATTGCGTTTTCAGTTTATCGCAGATCTCGCGTGATTTGGCGGCGCTTTCGCTTTCCACATAGATGCGGATGATGGGTTCGGTGCCGCTTTTGCGAATATGGATCCAGTGCTTATCGCCCAGGGCTTTGATGCCATCCTGGGTATCAAATTCATAGCCTTGTAAAAGCTCGGGGATGGCCGCCATCACGGGTTCCATTTTCTCGGGGGTGAGGCTTAGCTTATCTTTGGCAAAAGCATAGTGGGGAAGGCTTTGCACCAGTTCCGTGATGCTTTGTCCGCTTTCCGCGATCAGGCCGAGGATGATCGCCATTCCTGCCAGCGCATCGCGAGTGTAATGCACATCCGGGCAAATGATTCCACCATTTCCCTCACCGCCAATGGGGGACTTGATAGCTTGCATTTTCTTGCCCACATTGATCTCGCCGACCTTGGTGCGGTGAACTTTTACGCCATATTTGGCGGCGATATCGTCTGAAATCATGGAACTACTGAGGTTTACCACCACATCTCCAGGTTTCTTAGGCAGAACAAATAGCTCCGCCAGAGCCACGCTTAGCTCTTCGCCAATACAGCTTCCCTGGTCGGAAACGATGGAAAGCCTATCCACATCAGGGTCGGTGGCAAAGCCCAGATCCGCGCCATAGAAACGAACGGCTTCTTCAAGCTGGCCCAAATTCTCGTTCAAGGGTTCGGCGACATGGCTGAAAATGCCGGTGGGAGCGGAATTAAGCTCATACACGGTGCAGCCCAAAGCGCGGAGCAGCATGGGTGAAACCAGGCCACCAGCGCCATTAACGGAATCGATAACCACTTTCAATTGGCGGCTTTTGATCTTTTCCACATCCAGGTAGGGAATGGCCAGAACTTTGGCGATATGGCGGGCGCTGGCCTCATTATCGCAACTCAGCGTGCCCATTTGGTCCCATTCTGCCCAGCCAATATCCTTGCTTGCCGCACCTAAAAAAGCCATGGCTTTATCGGCGGCCAGAAACATGCCATCGGCATCCACGAACTTCATGGCATTCCACTGTGGGGGATTGTGGCTGGCAGTAATCGAAATACCGCCGATGGCTTCGGACTCTTCCACGGCTAAAAGCACTGTGGGGGTGGAAACAATGCCCAGATCGATAACGCTGCATCCCGTTCCCATGAGCGCGGCTATTAGCGAATGAAGCATCACCTGGCCAGTAGTACGCGAATCACGGCCCACGATGATCAGGGGTTTTTGCTCGGGGTATGCGGCCATCTGGGCAAGCCCAAAGCTGGCTGCGTATTGAATTGCCACCATAGGATTAAGGGTGTCTGCAAAGACACCCCTAACACCGCTAACGCTTGTCATTAGCTTGCTCATAGATCGTTTACATTCCAAATTGGGCGCGGTTGTCCACGATCTTGGCAGCTTTTTTCATGGCATCATACCATCTGTTCCAGGAGGCATCTTCCAGGCGTTTTCTAATCTGTTCCTGGCCTGCCTTATCTTTGCTGAAAGCATTGAGATCGGGAACTTTACGCTCGTTGCAGGTGATGATAAAGCTTCCTTCCTTGGTGCTGATCAATCCCGAGGTCTGGCCGGCTTTCAGTTTGAGGGCCGCGGCTGTAAATTCGTCTGCTTTACCAACGTTCGGGATGTTGTCACCGAGCTTGTGGGCATTCAGATCGAGCACTTTCCAGCCTTCTTTCACGGCGGCGGTGAAGTATTCGCCCGAAGGGTATTTGGCCATGAATTCCTTGGCTTTGGCAGTGGTATTGGCCACTTTCTTCTCTTTTTCCAGCTGGAACTTGATTCTCAGCTTCACTTTTTCAAATTCTTCGATGTATTCTTTTTCGTTATTCTGAAGTTGGGCGATGATGCTGCGGTTCTGATCGTCGCGCACCACGGGGGACACGGCCTTGGCTTTTTTGGTTTTCATGAATTGGATGAGGGCGGCGTTATTGCCGATTCCGGGGATGTAAGCCTGATCGTGAGGCACCCAATCGCTTTCCTGGGCTTCCATTTTCAGCTCTTTGGCGGCTTTGTCGATACCTTTTTTCTTGATCATGGCGCCGGCCTTTTCGATATTATCCAAAAGCGCATTCTTGGTGGCATCGGAGGCTTCCACTTTCAGCAGGATGTGGCTGGCTTTGATGCGGGGATCTTCGGGTTTTTCGGTAGCGATGCTGTCGCAGCGGATAATATGCCAGCCGAAACTTGTTTTCACCGGCTTGGAGATTCCGCCCACGGGCAGTGCGAAGGCCGCGGTTTCAAATTCAGGCACCATCTGGCCTCTGCCAAAAACGCCCAGAGAACCGCCATTTTCACCCGAACCGGGATCATCGGAATATTCTTTGGCCAGCGCGGCAAAGTTTTCGCCTTTTATCACGCGGTTATAGATATCGTCGGCAGTCAGCTTGGCGCTGGCATAATCTTTGTCCGAAGGCTTCTCTTCGAAGGCCAGATATTTGAAACGGGATGCGGGTCCCTTCTTGAATTCGGTGTTTTTATTCTTGTCGTAATAAGCTTTAATTTCGGCATCGGTAACGGTTACCGGCTGCGAAAGATTGTAATCGAACCAAATGAACTTACCGCTAACGGTGTCATTTTCCTTGGTATATTGTGCTTTCAGGCTATCCAGAGTGATCCCGCCCTTGGCTTTGATCTTTTCCTGTAGTTTTTGCCGGGGCAGATAGCCGCGCACGTATTCTTCCATCATTACAAAGAATTCGGGATTGTTTTTCAGCGCAGAGAGGTATTTGCTTTTGTCAAAGATCCCGTTGGTTTGCAAGGATTCATTTTGCATCAGCTCTTGGGGAGGATTATTCTGCATTTCTGTAAGCACGTCATCCTCAGTGATCTTGATGTGGTTCTTCTTGATTTGCTGTTCCCATAGAATGTCATCCACCAGGGCTTGCCAGGCTTGATTTTCCAGGCTTCTGCGGGTGTTGTCGTCCATGGGCTGGTCTTTATACATCTCAGCATAACGGTTATACATGTCCTGAATCTTTTGCTGGTACATCTCGATGGTAATCTTTTTACCGTTCACTTTTCCCAGCACTGGCTTGGGGCTCAGTAATTCCACCAGGCCCACCGCACCCATTCCCAGGATGAAGATGATGGCTACGAAGTAGATTATGAGCTTCTGCTTCTTTCTCAGGTTCTCGAGCATTTCTATCCTCCACTATGGATCAAATTTCTATCTCAGATAGCCACTTTTTGGAAGTGCTTATTTTGGACAAGGTTTTCTTTACATGGGCTCCGTAAAACAGATGCTTGGCCTTGCTACGCCTGCTCTGATGCGGGTGTTAGTTTGCACATAGCAATGCGCTTGATCCATCCTTGCAAAAAAGTTTTGCGTGCCAAAATCGACGATGTTTTGGGC
>JAGOGT010000149.1 GCA_017996595.1 Candidatus Cloacimonadota bacterium | reverse complement strand
AAGGCAGCACCTTGGTTCCTCTGGTAACGGAGCTGAAGCAGAACTATCCCAATCCCTTCAAGGGTATCACCAATATCTCCTGGATTCTGGAGAAAGATGAGCCCATCAGCGTGGATATCTATAACCTGAAAGGGCAAAAGGTAAAGAGCTTTTATAATGGCCTGGGAAAGAAAGGCCGCCAGGTGCTTAGCTGGGATGCCAAAGACAATAACGGCCAAAGCGTGGCAAGTGGTATCTACTTCTACCGCCTGAATACCCCTGAGGGGAGCAAGGTGCAGAAGATGATGGTGATGAGATAGGTGTCAGGTGTAGTGGCGGTTTCCAAACCGCCATTTGTAGTAGTTTCAAGTTACAGGTATCAGTAGTGAAAAAGTGGAAAGGTGAAAGAGTGAAACCTGATACAAATATCTCGTTGCAATGTGGGGGCGATCGGCAGATCGCCCCACTAAAATGAAAGAAATGACAAAAATGAAAGAAATGAAAACAATAAAAACAACGTATCAGATATCCGGAACACCGAATTTATTCGCTCGGACCTCCGAATTCATTCGGATTTATGCTGCTCCTGTTATTAAGCTGGCTTGTTTACTTCACAAAAACCAGATAAATCTGGTGGACCGAACGAATAAATTCGGTGTTCCTGTTTTCAAGGGTGATTGAAAGAAATGAAAATAATGAAAGCATTGAAAATGGCTAAACATCTTTTATTAACAGCAGTTCTGCTGACCATTACCTCTCTGAGTACTGCAACCACCCTCAGAGTTGCTTTGGACGGTTCACAAGCTTATACTGTGATCCAGACGGCCATAAACGCTTCGGCACATGGGGATTCAGTACTGGTGTATCCCGGTAGATACTACGAAAATATCCGCTTTTATGGAAAGAATATCACCTTGGCAAGCCTGGAACTGATATCGGGTGATATGCAGTATAAGTACAGCACGATATTAGATGGAAATCAGAATGGAAGCGTGATACAGATAAATGGTCATGAATCTAATGTGCGTGTAAGAGGATTCACCATTACCAATGGTAGCGGAACATATTATCCTAATCATGATGAGTCTTTTGGAGGGGGAATATTCATTATCTCCATGAATGCTCCTAGTAACGTTAATATTACAAACTGCATCATAACAGGGAATAATGCAGATACCGGAGGTGGAATCAATTCCAACCAATGTGATTTAGTTTTATCGGGAACTACAATTAGGAATAATACAGCAACAAACGGAGGTGGGATAAAAGTTACAGATATGATAGCCATACAGGAGTATTCCACGGTGTTCGATCCCGTTAATCGTTGTAACATTTACAACAATGTGGCTGGTTTAGGAACAGATATCCACGTAGAAGAAGTGACCAATATCCATGTGATAGTTGATACTTTTACCGTTCAAGTTCCCAGCAATTTCTATGCAAGCAATTACCGCAGCAGGCCAGATCTTTCTTATCCCTATACCTTCGATATCCTGCATAGTGTTCATGAAGAAATCAATCATGATCTTTACGTTGCTCCTTGGGGAAATGATAACAATTGCGGCTTATCTGAAAGCTCACCTCTAAAAACGATCTTCCGGGCGGTATATGAAATCGCTTCCGACCCAGAGAATCCTAAGAATATTCATGTAGCAGAGGGGTACTATTCTTCAAATTCGAATCAGCAGTACTTTCCTCTATCAATAAAAAACAACGTATCAATCGAGGGACAAGGAAGAGATCTGACGATAATTGACGGAGAACACGCTACTGCCTTATTTTGTTTTCCACCTCTGACTCAGAGTGCTAGAATTGCTAACTTAACCTTAAAAAATGGGAAAGAAGGTATCCAAAGTGCTCATTCTAATGCAGTTGCTCTAGATTCGATTCAGATAACAGATATTCGAAGCGTTGATTCAGTACATGGATATCTCGGTTATACAAATGGGATACAAAGAATAAATGAGTGCATTTTCACTAATATATATTCTCCTCAATTCTCCATTGGGATAATGACTCATATTAGTTCTGATACACTCGAATTGATAGACACTGAAATCTCATACTGCAGTTCGGGTGAGTGGATGCCTACCTTACAGATCAGTTCCATAAATGAAGCGGATGTAGTGATAGACGGTTGCCGGTTCCACGATAATAACAGCTCTGCTCCGGATGTATGGAATTCGATATTCCAGATTGGCCCCTTTGATGATGTACATAGCCAGCGCCTGGGAATTGAGATCAGTAATTCTGCTTTTTACAATAACCATCAGAGTAATTCCAGCTTCATGGCTATTGTCCATGCTTTAAATGATACTACTTATATCCGTAATTGCACCTTTGCCGGCAATAGCGGAGGATCTGCAGCTCTGTCGGTGCTGGGAAATGCAGTTCTGGAGAATAACGTATTCTGGAATACGCAGCTTCCCAAAGAGGTCATAGTATATTATGGCTCTGATTCGGGTACTTCCAGCCGTGCGGAGTTCAGCAATAACTGTATCCGGGGTGGCCAGAATGGGGTGTATAACATGAGCCCCCAGAATCAAGTGATCTGGCATCTTAATAATACCGCTGCCGATCCGCTCTTTGATATGAGTGGCAATGCTCCTTACCGGCTGTCTGCAGCTTCTCCGCTCATCGATGCGGGGATGGACATGGCCTATGCTGCCACCTCTACCGATGCCGGAGCTAACGAACGCTACTATGATGGGGATGGAAATGGCACCGCGGATATCGATATCGGTGCCTATGAATACCAGCCGGTCTATGCTCCTGCCAATCTGGTGGGTGAAGTATGGCAGCAGACAGTTTACCTTAGTTGGCAGATGCCTGTCCCGGAGCGGAGCCTGATAGGTTATCGCGTCTATCGGGATAATGCCATCTATGCAGATATCCTCGATCCCGGGCAAAACCAATTCCGGGATTACAGTCCGGTTAATGACACCCTCAGTTACTATGTGGTAGCGCTCTATGGCAATGTGGAGTCCAATCCCACGAATAGCGTAACCGTGATAGTAAGCGGAGTTGGAAATGAAGATGAGCTTGCTCCTGGGCTTATCGGCAAGCTATCCATCTCTCCCAATCCCTTTAGCGATATCGCGGTGATCGGCTATGGACTAAACAAACAAAGCGAAGTGGAACTGAAGATCTATAACCTGAAAGGGCAATTGGTAAGGACTTTATACAAGGGCAGCCAAAGCAAAGGCGAACAAGCCTTAGCCTGGGAAGGCTGTGATGACACGGGCAGGCATGTGGGTTCCGGGATCTACTTGCTGCAACTTAAGCTGGATGGCAAGGCACAGAGAGCAATGAAGCTGGTGAAGTTTTAGGGAAAAGGGGTAGTGGCGGTTTCCAAACCGCCATGTGTACTTGCTGGCGCTTCAGGAGAGCGCCAATACGCTGTTTCCAAACGTAGTGGCGGTTTCCAAACCGCCATACAAGGGAAAAAGGGGTAGTGGCGGTTTCCAAACCGCCATACAAAGGAAAAGTGAAAAGGGAGAGATTTTTCAGGCTACCGGAAGGGAAGAAAGATCGTAAGGGACGGCTTTGAGGAGTTTGATAGCGGTGGGATAGCTGACCTTTAATTGCTTGCTTAATTTTAATTTGTTATAGCGGTTATGCATCAGCAATACACCCAGGGCATCAGCCTGAAACCGGTGATTGGCTTCTTTCCAATTCATATCGCCAATACTCTGGCAATATACTGCCAGCACCGGAGCAGCTTGGGGTTCGCGAAGGCGTGAACATTCGAAGCGTAAATCCGGTAATTCAAATCCGGCAGCATTCAGCTTTTTCCCGATGGCGTGAAGGGTGGATGGTTTCAGATTCAGGCGATGCAGCATGTCGCCCACATTTTCGGTTTGGCTGCGATGATAAAGTAAAAATGAATGTTGAAAAGCAAATTTCATATTACGCCAATCATGATTAAGGCAGAATTCCTTGAAGGATGATACCCAGGTATCGTCTTTAACCGCTTTGATATAGCAGTGCTTTTCGATGAATTCAGGATACTCCCGTACAATACTTGCCAGCCTGGAAAAGAGGTTTATTCCATGATCCTGCAATGCGATTGCAGCATCGTAGCCTTTCTTATAATAGTATTTTGCCATGGCCAGGTCATTAGCTTGTTCCAGGTAATACTTGGCAAAGTATTGGCA
>JAGOGT010000148.1 GCA_017996595.1 Candidatus Cloacimonadota bacterium | reverse complement strand
CTATTCAGTTCTGTGTATGGCCCTGCCGCAAAGCCGATCACATAGGTAGCCACAGGCGAAGCGCTATGCCAGTGGTGAGTGCGCTTTCCGTTACCATTATCCGTGATCGAAGTACGCAGTCCATTAGCCGCGGCAAGCCAGTCTTCGCGGATGGTGATATGCCAATCCACCAGCGCTTTATCCCAGGGATGGTCATAGCTTGGCCACCAATAGCGTCCTGCATCAGGATTGGAAAGGGTGTAAATGGCATTGGAGCCAAATAAAATTCCGATATTATAGGGCGAAGGACTATTACCGGGAATGCCCGAATAGTGCACTTCCGTGGAGAATTGCGTGGCGGCTGTCTGATTGGTGGGAATAGATATAACTCCATCTATATGCGTAAAGGGAACAGATTGATCATTCACCTTCACGTCACTTACAACCAGCGAACCGCCCATTAATTCATAAGATATGGAGCTAAGATCGTTTTCGGCAAGCACCCAGGCTGAGATCACTCCGCTGATAAAGTGGGTTTCGTCATCAATCGCCAGATTGATATCATAGCTGATAACGTCAAAACCGGTAAGCGAATCGGCACGGTCGATGCTTTTTGTGCTTGGCTCCATGCTCCAGAAAGGCTGCGTGGCATGCAGCTCTGAAATAGTGCCCACACAGATGGCCAGCACTATAAACAGGCACTGACAGAGGCGCTGCGTGGTCATCGTTACTTCTTGCTTAATACGCTGTGAATGGAGCTAAGTTCGCCAAGGATATCCTGAAGCAACTGCGTATCGGTCTTAAGCGGGGTAGCAGCAGCCTCATGCGGCACAGCCATGTGTCTCAGATTAGTCATGATCTGTTCCTTCATCTCTTCTGGGTCGCGAATCCCCACCATCATTATTTCGGCATGAGTAGCCTGGTTACCGCTGAATCCGGCAGTTTGGATATGGAGTTTGGAAACGTGGAAAAGCCGTTCCAGAGGGCCCTGGGTGATGTCGATATTGGTTATTTTGGCATAGGGAACGGTGGTAATCCGACGCCAGAACACTCCCTTTTTCAAGCGGATAGCATCGTCATCCAGGCTGTATTCCAGGCTATGGTAATAAGCAGGGGTGTACAGGGCGATGGGAAGATATAGCAGCACCAACCACAGCGCGGAAAAGATCACGGCACCGGTAAGGTTCATCGCTGCCATGATAAATATCCAGATCAGCAGAAGCCCAAAAAGCAAAAAAAGAAAATTCAGTAGGTGCCACAAGGCCCTGATATTGGTATCAGGCTTTACAGTTGATCTATTCATCACATTTTCCTCCTGATGAAACAAGCATTAGCTTTAGAAAAAACTTAAGCGTGATCAAAGGTCGCTTTTCCATCCGCGCTGTCAAGTGCTATCTTTGCGATGGCTAAGATCGGGATGCGGATTATGTTCCTTTCACTTTTTCCAGCAAAGCCCGATAAGACTTGGCCACCTTGGGTTTTCCCATCCGCAGATAGAGCTCGCCAAGCGCTTGCATCAGGGCAATGGTGCGCCGGTTGGCAGGGCCAAAAACGTTATTATAAATGGATAAAGCTGCCAGATAGTTCTTTTCCGCTGCGGCAAATTTGTGCTGCAAAACAAAGAGCCTTGCCTGGGATACCAGGTGGGCTGCCGTGGCCGGATGCCTTTCTCCATAAGCATTTTTCGTATATTGCAGTCCCTCTGCCATTAGCGGTTCGGCTTCCTTTAGCTGTCCCAATTCCAGATAGGTAGTTGCCAGATTTTTGATAAAGCCGCCATAATATGGATGGAACGAGTAATTTGCCCCCATCAGCCGTACTGCTTCCTGGTAATAAGGAAGCGCTTCAGCATGCTTATTCTGCACGGTATAGAGGTGCCCGAGGTTATTCATGCGGTCGGCCACATTGCTGGAAGTGGGCATATTATTAATCTCAATTTGCAGGGAGCGATTCAGCAGCAGTTCGCTTTCCGCGAAGCGTCCCATATCTTTATAGAGCCTTCCCAGGTTGTTCAGATAGGGCGAAAGGCCGGGATCATCCTTTCCGCGGAATGCTTCCTGAAATTCCAGCACCTGCAGATAGATGCCTTCCGCGGTTTCATGTTCCAGCAGATAGTGGTACAGCAAGCCGAGATGGAAGAGAGTTTCGGAATATTCCGGGGTTTCGGTTCCAGAATCTTGTTCCAGCAAGTTCAGGGCTCGATGGTAGTTCTTCTCGGAACGCTTGAAATTGCAGGTTTCCCAATGGTCATCCGCTGCCAGGTCAAAGTACTGTGCTGCCTTAGCCAGCATTCCTGCGAAGTGAAAATGCATGGCGATTTCTTCAGCGTAAGCGCTTACTTTATCGGTATAAACTGCGCAGAATGCCTCTGCGGCCTGCCGGTGCAATTCCCGCAGCTTATCTCCCATCAGGCGTTGATAGGCCACATCTCTGATCAGCACATGCGTAAAGGCATAAATTTGATTACCCGCGTCTTTGAAGAGCCTCAGGCGCATTCCTTCCCGCAGCTCAGAGCTGAGATCCCGGCCCTGCATATGCGAAAGCACGGCAATGCTGAATTCCACACCCAAAACTCCCGCGCAAAATACGCAGTTTTGCAAGGATTCATCCAGCCTGTCGATGCGGCTGCCGATGATATCATTGATCCGGAAAGTATTTATCTTCGGGCCGCTGCCGATGATCAGTCCCGAAGAGCTAAGCAGCTTGTTTTCTATTAGATAGTAGCAAATTTGCTCGATAAACAGCGGATTACCCATAGCCCGCTGATGGATTTTGGAGATGGTATCCGGGGGTAGCTGTTTTAGCTTCACGATTTCCTGAATAAGGGCGTGACTGCCCTTCTGATCCAAAGCTCCCAGTTCGAGATCATAACGCATGTGCCCGGCTAGCTGCAAATCCACCTTACTGCCATCATGCAGATAGCGACAGGGAGAGATAATGAGCATCTGCCCGCCATCTCCAGCGCTGAATTCCTGTAGAATTACGCGGCTATTCTCATCCAGCCATTGGCCGTCATCTAGCAGCAGCACCACCTGTTTCAGCTCGCAAAGCCGCTTCAGGAAGCTCTGGATGGCACTCTTCAGATGAATATTTCGGGTTTCGGAGGGAAGTGAACTCCAGAACGAATCTGCCCATTCCAGATTCAGCAGCGAGCCGATCACCGATTCCTGCTGTTCAAGGCTGACGCTATTGCCGGCAAAGGCCTTCCAGGCTTTGCGAAACTTGGGCAGATCAGATTTGGAATAGGCCTGGCTATCGATATTAAACTCCTGGTGGATAATCTGTTTGATACCCTCCAAGGGACTTTGCAGAGTCTCCTCGCAAGTGATCAAATACAGAGCAATTCTATCCAGAAATCCTGCCACTCCTTCCTTTGCCAGCCGGGTTTTCCCGATTCCCGGATCACCGGAAATATAGATAATGGCCGGTTCCCCGGTATCCAGCGAGCTGTTTATAAGTTCCCGAAGCCTGGAAAACTCCACCACGCGATCTACAAAGGTGGTTTCCTGAAATGCGGGAGAGGCTTTTGCCGGCGCGCCAAGGCTGTAGTAGCTTACATCTTTTCCCACACTGCGGCTCGGTAAACTGCCCAGAGCCTGCATTTTGAAGCGGGAGTGTAATTCCAGATAGAGGGTGCTATCGGTTAAGATCATTCCCTCTGATGCTTTGTCCATCAGGCGTGAGGCGAGATTAACCGTTTCACCGTAGGCGGTATATTCCGTAGTTTCTCCAGCACAGGTAAATCCCGCAAAAACCGCACCACAAGAGATGCCGAGAGCGGCCTGAGGGATTTTGGCCACTGCATCCAGAGCGAACTTGGCGGCTCTATCCAGAGTTTTTCCCTTGCTTTGGGGCAGGCCGAAGAGCAGCAAAAGCGCCACTTTCCTGCCCAGGGGGATCAGTTTATTGAGATAGCCGCCATATTGTGCGGCCATAATTTCCAGAGTGGCCATTGGCAGAGCCTGCACATCATCCGCGCTGCGCTCCAGCATCAGGAAGCAGATTGCGGCGCTGCGGATTTCATTCACCGGATGGATACTCCGCAGATCCTTGCGGATAAAGGCTTCTCTGCTTTCCTGGGAATAATCTGCTGCCGGTTCTGTGGGTTTGGTGAATCTGGTGTTTGAGCAGGGAACAAAGCCCTTTGCCAGCGGTTCAAAA
>JAGOGT010000147.1 GCA_017996595.1 Candidatus Cloacimonadota bacterium | reverse complement strand
GCAGCCTGTGAGATCAAGAATCCCGCGCTGCCCAATTGGGACGTATTGCTTTCCGTGCCCCTGATCAATGAGAAATTCTATGTCTCCGATCTGGTCGATACGGTGAATATCATCGTTGATGAGAATCAGATTTTAACTTTAACCGGAAGCGGAGACGTGTCCACCCATGTTTTCGGTAATCTCGATTATGACCCCAATACAAACCTCACCGATCAAAGTATCCCCTCGGGAATGAACCAGACCATCACCGTCCCCTTTGCCGATACCAACGGCCATCTTACCATCGCTTATGCCGCTATCACCGGTGGTGTCTTCAGATACCGCTTCACCGGGGTTCATGCCTCAGCCACCATCACTCTTACTTTCCAGAATCTCTTCGACGCCAGCAACAATCCTGTAGTAGTTACTGCCGGCACCAATAGCGGCTGGGTGGATATTCCCCTTAGTGGCAAGCATATCGGCTCTCCCTCTGACAATGTAGTTATCGACGGATTAAAATTGCACATTAATGCCACTTCCACCCAAGCTCCCGGCACTCCCATTGCTGATTTCAGCTTTGAAGCCATCCAGCCCATGCAGTTTTCCGTCTTCAAAGGCTATATGAATGGCCTCAGCATCGATCTGGAGGAATCCTCTTCCAGCATCACCATCGATTATCCGCACAATGTGGATGAATCCATCTCCCTGCGTGAAGCCAGCCTGAAGCTGGATATCGAGAATGAAGTTGGCTTCGGAGCAGCGTTCCACGGCCGCATCTTTGCCTCCAATGAAGATGGCGACACCCTGTCGGTAGCCATCCTGGATGATAGCGGCCAGAGCTTCCATGTAGATCCTGCCAGCTCCAGCGGCCCGGTTACCACCAGCGTTGAGCTCAGTGAAGGCATCGAGCCCATCCTGCAAATGATGCCGGATAGCCTGCAGATAATCAATGGCTTCTTTACTTTCAATAGCGGCAATACCATTGGCAGCGTGCGCAGCACCGACGTGGTAAAGGTAGATTACGCTGTTAATGCCCCCTTCCATTTTGACCTCCACGAACACGAAATCGTGGTTGATTCCATCTTTGTTCTGGAGATTTCCGAAGAAAACCGGGATCGCATCCTGAATAACGCCCTGGCCGCAGACCTCACCATCGAGCTGCTGAATATGCTCCCCCTGGGTGCTACAGCCAAGGTTTTCTTTGCCAATAGCGACTCTATCGACGTGCATAATCCTGCCACCTACAGCTTTTCCAAAAACGCCACGGTACTTGCCGTGAGTAATCCCAATCCCTGGCAATCCATCAATGTGAGCCTCAGCAAGGAGGAGCTGGACGTTTTTGCCCAGCCCAATGTTTACTACACTTGGAGCTTCAGTTTCCAGGAGCTGGATGACGTGCTCATCTACGCCCGCACTTCGGACTTCATTCACGTCCGGAGCATGATGACAGCCAGGATCAAGGTGGAGGACATGTGATGAAGAAGCTCATAATAGCCCTCGCCGTCCTCTTCCTGTGCTTCAACCTTGCTGCCATCAAAACCGGCAAATCGATTTTCTATTCCGATAGCTACATGCTCCGTGCCCGGGGCGTGGAAGCGGCCTATTGGAATCCCGCCAATCTCATGCCCACCAAAAATATCGATATCTGGTTACCCGCAGCCAATACGGGCATACAAGTAAGCAACAACGCGCTCGATCTGGATACCTATAATTCCGTGGTCGGCGATGAATATCTGGATCAAGCTGAAAAAGACGCGCTTTTAAACAAGATCGAGGGCAGCCTCCAGGGTTCCTTCAGCGGCAACCACAGCATCTTTGGCCTCACCCTGGGAAATATGGCCTTTGCCAGCTCTGCCAGCTACATGGGCAAAACCGGCATCTCCAAACGTTATCTGGAACTGCTGCTGAATGGCAATGCGGATAGCCTCTATGTATTTGATAACAAAAGCAATCAGGTATCCGCCACCTCCTATGTGGATTTCACCTATGGCATGGGCAATCTCACCTTGCCCCTGGGTGAAAAGATTCCCCCAATCCGCGCCGGATTTTCCGCCAGCATCCTGGTGGGATTCATGGATGGTTACACGCAGCGCTTTGAAGGTTACCTCAGTTCCACTATGGATGGCATCAGCATGCATCAGGACGTAACCCTGCGCACCGGAGTGGGCGGTTTTGGCTTCAAATCGATGCTGGGACTGGCCAGCCAACCCTATCCGGGATTGGACGTTGGCCTTACCGTGGATAATATCTTTGGCGCCCTCAAGTGGAGCGGCAAAACCGAAGACCGCATCTATGGCTTCCATGCCGATAGCGTTTATGTATCCAATATCAATGACGATTTTTATACCCAAACCGATGAAACTATCGATATTGATTCTTACACCACTTCTTTGCCCCCCGAATTACGTTTAGCAGCTATGTACACTCTCTCACAGCTCAGCATTTCTGCGGACTACGTGCAGGGCTTCAAGAATTCTGTAATTACCGATAATACCGGCCGTCTGGCTTTTGGCGCAGAGATCAGCCCCATTCCCATCCTGCGTCTGCATACCGGCCTGGGTTTGGGTAATAGCAGTTATCCCTGGCGAATCAGCTATGGCTTCAGTCTCCGCAGTTCCACTTTGGAAGGCGGACTCAGCGTGCAGAGTTTCCAATCTGTATTTCCCGGCACCAAAAGCAAGGGAATCGCTTTCGGGAGTTTCATCCGACTCTGGATTTGATGCTGAAATACATCCTCATCGTCCTCTTTTCCCTGCTGATATCAGGGTATTATAACTATCACAGCCGTCCTGAAATCTCGGTTTCAAGACGGCTGCTCCTCTTTGCCCTGCGTTTCATTTCGCTTTCTATTCTCATGCTATTGCTGATCAGCCCCATCTTCTATTTCACCCGGCATCGGCAGCTAAAACCGATTCTGGTAGTGCTGAAGGATAATTCCGCCAGTATGGATCTCCGCCATGGGAAGATCAGCAAATCCAAAGCCCTGGAACCAGCCCTGGATAAGCTGATTTCCAGCTATCGCGAGGCCGGCTATGAGATCGCCGCATATCGCTTTGCCAATGGCCTGGAGGGGGATGGCAACAGCTCGCTTCTGGGCAAAACGCTCACCGAACTTCGCAACCAGAAAGACCTGAAAAATCTTTCCACCATCCTTATTGCCTCGGATGGCTGGCTGCATGATGAATCTCTGGCCGCGGTCAGTCAGCTTGGTCATCCCCTTATTGTTCTTGCAGATAGCACTGCCAGTCCCTATCCCGATCTGCTGGTTTCCAAAGTGCAGGCAGGTCGTTATGCCTGGCGCAACGAGCCTGGCACCATCCGTGCCGAATTTTTGTCCGAAAACTACGATGGCCCTGCCCTGGCGAAGCTGTATATCGGCAACAAGCTGATCTCCAGCAAGAATCTGAGCCTGAAATCAGGCCAGCAAAGCAGCGTGGATTTCACCCATCGCTTCAATAGCACCGGCTTCTTTCCCTGGCGGGTGGAGCTTAGCCCCCTGGCCAATGAAAGCCGCCTGGGCAATAACAGCTATCCCGGAGCTATCGAAGTGCTCTCTGAGAAACAGCGCATTGTGCTGATCTCCGATAAGCCGGCCTGGGATAATAAGTTCACCTTAGATGCCATTTCCACCAATCCCCGTTGGGCGGTGGAAAGCTATCTGAATCGCGAAGGCCGCCTTTTTGGCAAGAATAATCAGCCCGCCACGATGCAAAGCACCAATCTGGCCGCCTGGGTGATCGTGAATAATGGCGCTCTGAAGCTGGATAATGCTACTGCCAATCTCATCACCAGCACCGTGAAAAAAGGCACCGGATTGCTTTTTCAGGGCTTGCCCGTTTCCGAGATCAGCACCGTGCTGCCTATCCAGCGCTCCAATGTCCAAAGTCCCTATCAGGGCTTCATCAATCCGGCTCCTGCGGCAGTTAATTACCCCATGCTGGAAACTCTCTCCTCCGAAGTGAATAACATTCCGCCGGTGGATTATTACTATGTTACCGCCACTCCGGGAACAGAAGTTCTGGCCACCCTCAATAATCCTCAGGCTTCACCCGCAATCGTTGCCGGAACTGCTGCCGGGATGCGCACTTTGGGCTTTTCCACCCTGAATCTGTGGCGCTGGCAAATGCAAAGCGGCGAAGATAACTACAAAAAGCTGATCACCAATTGCCTCACCTGGCTCAGCACCCGCTCTGC
>JAGOGT010000146.1 GCA_017996595.1 Candidatus Cloacimonadota bacterium | reverse complement strand
GGATAGTGGGATTGCTTAAGTACTCCCCCTTATACACCTGGCAATGGGTGCCATTACAGAGGTCGTAGCCATCTGCCTTATGCCGGTTATTCAGCAGCAGGGATACAGCGTGCGTTCTGGCCGCCACTGCCTGAGCTTTCAGCGCCTCTGGGGGAGAACTATTGCCAATCTCGTTCTGGATAACTCCCGCTATATAATCATCCAGTTTCAGATAGTGGTTCAATATCAGATTGCGGTTCCTGGTTTTCAGCCGGAAATCACCCTTGTATCCCAAGCCTGCTCCATTTATCTTCAGTTCGCTTTCGGTATGGATAATAAGAGGTGCTTCCAGATAGATGCTTTTTCCCTTGCTCTTCACCAGCATCGTGGCATTGATCAAGTTAACTTCCATCACTTTATCAGTGCGCAAACCAAGCGCGGAGGCATAATCCTCAGCGTCCTCCCGATTAGTGAAGCTTTCCGGATAAAAGTACTGATAATCGTGCTCGATGGCCAGCCTGCCACTCTTCCAGGCGAAGTATTCCCGCGGAATGGCCAGAGTATCTTCCTCAGTGCCTTCCGCAACAGGCTTATCAGATAGAACCCCATAATAAGATAAGGCTTCCGGATTCATCACGGTAATAGTAACCGGAAGCTCCAGTTCACGCTCCATCAGTCCGTCCGCTTCTCCGATAGTCAGCTTGCCCATTCCGTTCAACTGGATGGAATTAGCCGTAGCCAGATTTATCTCCAGATACAGCTGCCCCTCTGTGAATTCCGCGGCATACAGGGCATGCATTCCCATCAGGCAGCATAAAGTTGCCACCAGTATGAGAAACTTCCAAATTCGCATCGTCAGGCAGCTTTATTGGACGGTAGCGCCAGGACTGCCACCGCCATCGGGAAGCATGATCTTGATGCGGCCATCGCTATGCGCAGCCAGAATCATCCCCTCAGAGGTGATCCCTCTTATTTTGCGAGGTTCCAGATTCACCAGCATCAGGATGGTTTGGCCGATCAGCGCTTTGGGATCATAACTCTGCGCAATACCTGCCACTAATTCACGCGTTTCGCTGCCCAAGTCCACCTTTAGTTTCAGCAGCTTTTCGGTTTTGGGCACTGCTTCGGCAGCCAGAACCTTCGCCAAACGCAGATCCAGCCTGGCAAAGTCATCGTAACTGATCGTCTCTTTTATGGGGGCATATTCAATCTCTGCCTTAGCTTGAGGAGCCGCATGCAGCCTGGCAAGCTGGGATTCGATCTCGGCATCTTCCAGCTTACGGAAGAGGGGTTTAACCTCCTGCAGGCGGATATCCCCACAAAGCTCATAAGCCTTACCGTATAAGGGCTTGGGCTCCATGCTCATCATTTCGCGTAGCAGCGTAGTATGCCGGGGCAAAATGGGGTAGAGAGCGATGGAAATCTTGTTCAGTAAATTGGCGCAAACATAGAGGATTTCGTTCACTGCATCGCGGTTTTCCTTGATCACGGCCCAGGGTTTGGCCTCGTCAAAATACTTGTTTCCCAGCCGCGCTATGTCCATTATCAAGCGGGTATTTTTCTTCACCTGATAATCCGCGTAGCCGCTGGCAATCTCCTTTATCAGCTTATCGGCATCCTCCAGGATTGCTTTACTGGCCATGCTTAGCTCGCATGCTGTGATAATCCCCTCGAAGTTCTTATTGGCAAAGGCGAAAACCCGATTCGCCAGATTGCCCAGAGTATTATTCAGATCGCCATTGATGCGGGCCTGGAAATCCTTGAAGTTAAAATCGGAATCTTGCTTTTCGGGGGCATTAACGGCCAGATACCAGCGCAGGTATTCGCCATCGAATTCTTTAACGAATTCATCCACCCAGATTGCCCAATTCCGGCTGGTGGAGATTTTATCTCCTTCCAGATTCATAAATTCATTGGCAGGAATATCATAGGGCAGCGCATAGGGCTTATCCTGGCCCATCAGCATCGCCGGCCAGATGAGGGCATGGAAGATGATGTTATCTTTCCCGATAAAGTGAATCAGCCGCGTATCCTTGTCAAACCAATAGTCCTTCCATTTATCCGGCGTACCTTGCTGGATAGCCCATTCGATGGTGGACGAAATATAGCCGATGGGGGCGTCGAACCATACATAAAGCACCTTCCCTTCTGCTTCGGGGAGGGGTACGGGCACTCCCCAGCTAAGGTCGCGGGTAATGGAGCGTTCGATTAGCCCCTGTTCCAGCAGACCAAGCATGAAGTTGCGAACATTCTCTTTCCAATATTCTTTGCCTTCCAGCCACTTATGCAGTTTGTCCCGAAAGCTGTCCAACTGCAAAAACCAATGGGTGGTTTCTTTAATTACCGGAGCGTTCCCACAAATCTTGCATTTGGGCTCTTTCAAAGTGGTAGTATCATAAATCTGGCCGCATTTATCGCATTGATCGCCTCGGGCTCCATCCGCTCCACAGCGTGGGCAAGTGCCTTCCACATAGCGATCGGGCAGATAGCGCTGATCATGCTCGCAATAGAATTGCAGCGTGGTTTTGCTCTGGATGTGGCCTTTGTTATATAGCTGGGTAAAGAATTCCTGCGACATGGCGTGATGCGGGGCTCTGGCTGTTCCGGAAAAGTTATCAAATTCGATTCCCACTCCGTCGAAAGCTTCCTTAATGGAATCGTGGTAACGCTTCACAACTTCCGTGGGGCTGATTCCCTCTTTGTCCGCAGAGATGGAAATGGGGGTGCCATGTTCGTCCGTGCCGCAAATGTAGATCACGTCCTCACCACACATACGCAGGTAGCGCACGAAGATATCGGCGGGCAGATATGCTCCCGCCACATGGCCTACATGAAGTTTGCCGTTGGCATAGGGCAGCGCACTGGTAACGATATATTTCATATATGTTTATCCTCTACAAAAGCCTTGTGCAGGTGTTGCACCGCTGCTTCCAAATGTTTGGCAGGCATTAGCAACTCAATGCTCTTTTCAGTATTGATGCTCCGCAGCACTTCAAATTCGCTGCAAAGCCTTAGAACCTTGGCCAGAAGGGCGGGATCATGTCCCAAGCCTATTCCCACCAGGATCACAAAGCCCAGGCCCTCAGTTTTATCTATATTATTTATCTGCTTATCTTGCAGCAGATAATCTATCTCACCTTGATATTTACTCTCCACATATAGGTCTAAGTATTTTTCTTCATAGTAGCTTTTGAATATCTCATGAGTCCAATCTGCCAATAGCAAGTCTATCTCGGCATTGTATAATAGCCTGTATCTTATCAATTTATCTTTGTGGGCGATGGCAGTTACCACGCGTTCTTCCATTTTCTCTTCCTTATTGGGTTTGCTGGGGGCTGCGCTCATCAAGGAGCCGGGGGCGAAGCTGAAGGAGGATTTGATCTCCACTTGCACGCCATATTTATAAGCAAATTCCACGGCACGCGGATGCAACACCTTGGAGCCATTGTAACAAAGGTTTAGCATCGTATCCGCAGAGATATGCCTCAGCAAGAAAGGATGCGGCACTATGCGTGGATCAGCAGTGTAAACTCCGTCCACGTCGGTATATATCTCGCATTTATCGGCACCCAGGTAGCAAGCCAGGGCTACCGCGGAAGTATCCGAGCCACCGCGTCCCAAAGTAGTGATCTCCTTGGCTTGGCTAACACCCTGAAAGCCTGCCACAATCACCACTTTCCCTTTGGACAGTTCTTCATGAATGCGAAAGGCATTCACTTTCAAAATGCGGGCATTGCCATGCTTATCATCGGTGATAATCCCGCTTTGCGAGCCAGTGAAAGATATCGATTGGATGCCTTCCACCTGCAAGGCCAGGGACAAGAGGCTCATGCTGATCCTTTCGCCCGCGGTAAGCAGCATATCCATTTCGCGGCGCGACGGATGATCGGTGATCCCATGCGCCAGATCAAAGAGGTAATCCGTGGTCTTGGCCATGGCTGAAACCACCAATACCAGTCCATCTCCGGCTTTGTATTCCGCCGCCAGTTTGTGTGCGATATTGCGGATCAATTCGATGCTTCCCACCGAAGTTCCGCCAAATTTCTTTACGATTATTGCCATATCTATCATCAGCGCTGGAATTGGGGCATTTGTCAAGCGAAAAATGATGATTTGCCTGCTCCTCGTAATAGGGTGGGGACTTCCAAGTCCCCTATTTAACGCAGTTCGATGTCTTTTTTGTAACATCGCGCTGCGCACGATCGCCGACTCGGAGGTCGGCTTCCCTATCATG
>JAGOGT010000145.1 GCA_017996595.1 Candidatus Cloacimonadota bacterium | reverse complement strand
GGACAATTCAGCCTCCCCGACGCTCCTGGGCAGATGTATGGCCGGATTATCCCTATCATCCATATATTGAATACAGCCAACCTGCATTCAGGAATAACTATTTAGTTCAAGATACCTTGTGGGTTCTACTGGGAGGAGGTAGTTGCGGCAACAGGACGAATTTTGTTAATAGCAAACTGTGGATAAGGGGGAATTTCAGTACTCATCAGATATGGAGTGCAGCAGATACAATCTCGATCATAGGTGATATCACGCTAAGCAATACAACTCCGGGAAGCCCTCCTACCGGCAATAACACAGATTCGGTGTTTCTGATCTCAGAAACAAATATCCAGCTTAAATATGGATTCTGGAATCCTATTACAGAGCAGCGTGAGCATCCTCTCTGTCGTGCGGATAATGATCCCATCGAGATCTATGCCACTCTGGCAGCTACGTCGAAGCACAGCGATGAAATGAGGGATGGAAGCTTCACCTTCGAATATCAGCATCCCCATCCTTCTATTCCGGATATGGAGCTAACCATCCCCGGAGAGGGGGATATGCTTGTGAGAAACATGGATTTGCACCGTAACCACTATCCTCAGTCAAGCATTTATCCCTGGCCATCCTGGCTGGATTACCCCTGGTACAATCCCTTGTGGCCGGAAGCGCATCCCTATCTGGAGCGGGGAACGGTTCGGATTTGGGGCTCGGTATTCCAAGCCCGCAAGGGCTTTATGCGCAGGCCATATCTAATCCCCGAATGGGATGGGAATGGTATCTGGAACATGGGCAATGACTATTATGGCGGTACCTCTGCACCGGAGAGCACCACCATCCAGCTTGTTCCGGGTGAGGAAGTGATCCTGCAGAATCAGAATTATCCTGGCACCACGGGATCGATGGTGGGTTATAAAGTGATTCTGATGCCAGATAATCGCTTTGTACTAAGTAATCGCTTTGGTGATGATTATACGTATATGGGGGGTATTTGGAATGTGGGAATGGGTCTTTCTTTTCTTGACTTTTATGATGGTATGGCCTATAACGGATATTTTTTATATCCTTCGATAATGCCCTATCTAAAGGTCAGCGAAAGCAAATGTATGGACAGACAAGGCGATGTGGCTTTGTACGGCATGGACGAAGTACTGATGAGGTATTCTGGTGATGATTATTATTGGAGTGATCTAACCCCAAGCATCAGCAGTATCGGCAAAATCCAGGCCGTGGTAGTGGATGATTGGTATAATTCGTGGGTTTACCAATTGCACGATATCGGTGGGCAGCGGAACATGCAGATACGCATGATGAACAGCAACACTGCTGTAGTGGATTGTGCCATAAACTGGAATGTTGGAAGCTGTGCCAATGACATTGCAAAGATGCAGGATGGCAGAATAGTGGCAGCTAAAATGAATGATGCGGGTGTGATAGAAATTTGGGAATTGAGTAACGATCCATATATGATAGACACTTGGAACCTTTCTTTGGGAACAGGCCACCCCATAGTAACAGACGAGCATTGCCGGATTTATCTGATACCAAATGGATTTACTGCGTTTGAAGTTGTACTTTTCCAGCCCCTAGACAATCCTGATTATCCTCCTCACACTTGGGGTGCTCTATACTACGCCCATGCTGATGTTTCCGTTGGTATCGATGATCCGGTGGTGCCATCCATACCTGCAATCAGCTTCAGCGCATACCCAAATCCTTTTGGTGCCGAAGTAAAACTGGAAATAAAAGGTGCAGAGCAACATCAAGCTTGCATTGAAGTATATAACTTGAGAGGCCAGAAAGTGGCAGCCTATAACCTGCAAAAGGGTATGCAGCACTTCACCTGGAAAGGCTTGGATAGCAGCGACCGCAGGGTAGGCAGTGGCATCTACTTCATCAGGCTACTGGTGGATGGCAAGCTTGCTGGCACCAGAAGAGTGTGCCGTATAGAATAGTGAGAGCAAGCTGTGAGAGCTATGCTGTGAGAGCAAGCTGTGAGAGCAAGCTGTGAGAGCAAGCTGTGAGAGCTACGCTGTGAGAGCAAGCTGTGAGAGCTACGCTGTGAGAGGTTTAGGCTGAAATCTCGTTACGCTTACGGTCGGTGTGGTTCAGGATCTTTTTGCGCAGGCGGATGCTATCCGGAGTGATCTCCAGCAGTTCATCATCGCCTATGTACTCAATGGCCTGTTCCAGGCTAAAGATGCGTGGCGGAATCAGTTTGATGGCGTCGTCTTTGCCGGCAGCGCGGTTATTGGTGAGCTTTTTGGCACGGCAAACATTTATCACCAGATCGGTATCTTTGCTGTGCTGCCCCACGATCATGCCTCCATATACTTCCGTATTGGGATTGATGAAGAAAGTGCCCCTTGGCTGGAAGTTATTCAGCGAATAACCCAGGGCTACCCCTGTTTCCATAGCCACCATAGAGCCATGATTACCTCCGGGGATTTCGCCCTTATAGTAGTCATATTCAAAAAAGCATTGATTCATTATTCCCGTACCGCGGGTTTGGGTCAAAAACTCATTACGGCAGCCAATCAAGCCCCGGGAGGGGACTTTGAATTCCAGGCGTGAATAGCCGTCAATGGGAGGGGTCATATTGATCAGTTCACCCTTGCGGCTACCCATCATGTCGATCACAGTGCCCACGAATTCTTCGGCTACATCGATGATGGCCAGTTCGATGGGCTCGGTTACCTTGCCATCTTTCTCTTTGAAAAGCACTTGCGGCTTGGAAACTTGAAATTCATAGCCTTCGCGGCGCATATTTTCCATGAGGATGGATAGCTGCAGTTCGCCCCGTCCCTTCACGATGAAAGTATCGCTGGAAGAAGTTCTTTCCACGATCAGGGAGACATTGGTCTGCAGTTCGCTCTGCAGGCGTTCCCAGATTTTATTGGAGGTAACCCACTTGCCGCTGCGTCCCATGAAGGGGGAATCGTTGATGATGAATTCGATGGCAATGGTAGGTTCGTCGATACTGATGCTGGGAAGGGCTATAGGGTTATCCCGGGTGGCAATGGTTTCACCGATATCGATCTTTTCCAGCCCCGCGATGGTGATGATATCTCCCGCATAGGCAGTTTTGATCTCTTTCTTTTGGGTGCCTTCATACACAAAGAGATTGGTAACTTTGTAGTAAATCATGTCGCCATTACGCTTCATGAGCAGCACTTCATCTCCGGTATTCACGGTGCCATTATGAATCTTTCCGGTACCCAGCTTACCCAGGTAGTTATCGTATTCGATGGCGGAAGTAAGCATCTGGAAAGGCTGATCGACGTCACCGGTGGTGTCTGGAACTTCCTCGATAATCATATCCAGCAGGGGGAAGATGTTCATGGGCTCGTCATTAAGCTCCGTAACCGCATAGCCATCCTTTCCGGAAGCGTAGATCACGGCAAAATCGAGCTGTTCGTGGCTGGCATTCAGCTCCAGAAAGAGCTCGAAGATCATATCCAGCACGTCATAGGAACGGGCATTGTGCCTATCGATCTTGTTGATCACCACGATCGGCTTCAGTCCCATCTCGAGGGCGTTTTTCAGCACATACTTGGTTTGGGGCATGGGGCCTTCAAAGGCGTCCACCAATAGCAGCACGGAATCCACCATCTTCATGATGCGCTGCACTTCTCCGCCAAAATCAGAGTGTCCGGGGGTGTCAACCAGGTTGATTTTGTAGTCTTTATATTCCAGGGAGGCACACTTGGAAAAGATCGTGATCCCCCGTTCTTTTTCGATGTCGTTGGAGTCCATCACTCTCTCCACCAGGCGTTCGTTATCTCTGAACACTCCGGCTTGACGCAGCATGGCGTCCACCAGGGTGGTTTTACCGTGGTCAACATGGGCTATAATGGCTATGTTCTTGATTTTCTGCATGATTTTCCTTTGGAATTGCATTATTAGAGCGCCAGAATTATGCGGAGGGCTTATCCGTCAATGAAAAGTGAGAGTTTCACTGTGAGAGCGGAGCTGTGAGAGCTGCACTGTGAGAGCAAGCTGTGAGAGCAGGAGTCATTTGCACCACTTCTTGCTCTATATCCGTCTGCAGATTTTGCGGAGCAAAGGACTCATGCGCACCTTAATCTATCCCCCGTGATCGCATGAGTCCTTCGCGCCCATGAACTTAGGTTGATCACACTTGCCAGAATCAGGCGCGAATGACTCCTGCAACTGAGACTTGAGCTTTTCATGTTGCATCCCTACAACCATCCAGGAACCAACCTGGATCGCGATGAGGGAT
>JAGOGT010000144.1 GCA_017996595.1 Candidatus Cloacimonadota bacterium | reverse complement strand
AGCAGAACCTCACTTTCTCATTGACTAAAAACCGCCCTTTTCTTTTTGGTGAAGTATAGAAAACAAAAAAGAAACTGGAGGAATCATGAGAAACACCGTGGTGGTATCTGCAAAACGCAGTCCTATCGGGAATTTTGGCGGAGTATTCAAAGATATTTCCGCAGTCAATCTGGGCGTGATCACCCTGAAAGCGATGCTGAAGGAAAGCGGCATCAAACCTGAAATGATCGAGGAAGTGATCCTTGGTAATGTTTGTGGTGCTGGCTACGGACAAAATGTGTCGCGTCAGGTATCCATCCATGCCGGTATCCCGGATTATGTTCCTGCCTACACTGTGAATAAAGTTTGCGGTTCAGGCATGAAAGCCATCTCCCTGGCCGCCATGATGATCGGCACCGGCGAAGCGGAGATCATCGTTGCCGGTGGTATCGAAAACATGAGCCAGATCCCCTATGCCTTAATGGACGCCCGTTGGGGTGCCCGCATGGGAAACAAAAATATGGTTGATCTCATGATCAGAGACGGCCTTAGCGATATTTTTAATGACTATCACATGGGCATCACTGCCGAAAACCTGGCCACCAAATATGGTATCAGCCGCGAAGAACAGGATAAATTTGCCACCGCCAGCCAGAATAAAGTGGAAGCTGCGCAGATTGCAGGTCGCTTTAAAGACGAAATCGTGCCCGTAGAAATCCCTCAAAGGAAAGGCGATCCCATTATCATCGACAAAGACGAAATGCCCCGTGCCGGAGTAACCGTGGAAAGCCTTGCCAAGCTCCGTGCCGCCTTCACGAAGGATGGCACCGTTACCGCAGCCAATTCCAGCGGGATTAATGACAGCGCCGCAATGCTGATCCTGATGAGTGAAGACAAGGCCAAAGAGCTGGGCCTTACGCCTCTGGCCACTTTCATAAATACCGCTTCTGCCGGAGTTGATCCGTCCGAAATGGGCTATGGCCCTGTTCCTGCCATCAAGAAAGTATTGGCCAAAGCCGGATGGAGCCTGGGCGAAATCGAACTTGCCGAATTGAACGAAGCCTTTGCCGCACAGTCTTTGGCCGTTTTAAAGGGTCTGGAACAGGAAGGCGTGGGCAAGATCGAGCCCAATATCGTAAACGTAAATGGCGGAGCTATCTCTTTGGGCCATCCCATTGGCGCTAGCGGTGCCCGCATCATTGTAACCTTGCTGCACGAAATGAAGCGCCGCAATCTGCATAAGGGCCTGGCCTCATTGTGCATTGGCGGCGGCATGGGAATTGCTACATTGTGGCAACGCTAAAGGAGAAAAACGTGGCTGAAAAACTTAAACTCGATAGAAGCATGGCACTCTTTGCCGAAGCGCAAACCCTTGTCCCCGGTGGAGTAGCCGGAATCAGACGCCCCTATAACTTTGTGCAGGGCGAATATCCGATCTTTTTCGATAATGGCAAGGGTGGACGCATCACCGATGTGGACGGCAATGAATACATCGATTACCTTTGTGCCTACGGACCCATCATTATTGGTTACCGCGAAGACGAGATCGACGATGCAGCGATTAAGCAGATTAAAAACAAAGGCTTCTGCTTCTCCCTAACGCAAGAGCTCCAAAACGAACTGGTTAAGAAGCTTCGCGAGGTGATCCCTTGCTGCGAAATGGCGGCCATCGTGAAAACCGGCAGCGATGCCACCACCATTGCCATCCGCGTTGCCAGAGGCTATACCGGCAAAACCAAGATCGCTCGTTGCGGATATCACGGCTGGCACGACTGGTGCGTGGAAGTGAAAGGCGGCATCCCGGAAAAGCTTTATGAAGATATCCACGAATTCCACTATAACGATCTGGACGGCCTGGAAGCCATCCTGAAAGCCAATAAAGATGACATGGCCGGTATTATTGTAACCCCCGTGGGTCATCCCCTGGCTGCGGAAGTGCAAATGCCCAAGCCTGGATACCTGGAAGCAGTGCGCGCTTTGGCCGACAAGTATCAGTGCCTGCTGATCTTTGATGAGATCCGCAGTGGTTTCAGATGCAGTATTGGCGGTGCGCAACAGCATTTTGGCGTTACGCCTGATCTTGCCACCTTCGGCAAAGCTATGGCCAATGGTTATGCCATTGCCGCCCTGGTAGGACGCGAAGAATATATGAAGATTATGGCAGATAAGGTGTTCCTGTCCTCCACCTTCTTCCCCAATAGCGATAGTATCGCCGCCGCTTTGGCCACCATCAACATGCTTCAGCGTGACAAGGTTCTGGACGTTATTTCTAAAAAAGGCTGGGATTTTGCCGCTAAAGTGGAAAAAGTGCTTGCCGCAACGGACGTTCCTGCGCGCTTTACGGGAGCTCCCTGGATGCCCTTTATCACCTTCCCCAAAGATGAAACCGGGCTCTACAAAAAGCTTCGTAATGAATTCTACACTCAGTTGATCCGGCGCAAGGTATTCCTGCAGCCCTATCATCACGGCTACATTTGCTATCGGCACACCGATGCAGATCTGGATTACACCGTGCAAGCCATCGCGGAATCCCTGGCTGCGCTGAAGCCGATGCTATAAAGGAGCTATCTTGGCGAAATATATCTTCGTAATGGGTGGCGTGCTCTCGTCTTTGGGCAAGGGCATTGCCACGGCTTCGATAGGCATGTTGCTGAAATCAATGGGCTACAAGGTTGGCCTGCAAAAGTTCGATCCCTATCTGAACGTTGATCCGGGCACCATGAGTCCCTTTCAGCACGGCGAAGTATTCGTTACCGACGACGGTGCGGAAACGGATCTGGATCTGGGCCATTACGAGCGCTACGTGGATGAAGCCCTAAGCCGCTTTTCCAGCAGTTCCGCCGGCCAAATCTACGAAACGGTGATCCAGAATGAACGCAAGGGAGTGTACCTGGGCAAAACCGTGCAGGTGATTCCCCACGTTACCAACGAGATCAAAAGCCGGGTACAGCGCCTTGCAGATAAATATGATATCGTGATCACGGAGATTGGTGGCACCATTGGCGACATCGAAAGCCTGCCCTTTTTGGAAGCGATCCGCCAGCTGAGGCTGGATTTGGGCACCGAGAACACGATGTATATCCTGCTCACCTACGTGCCCTACATCAAGAGTGCCGGCGAGCTGAAAACCAAACCCTCGCAGCATAGTGCCTATAAACTCCGTGAAATCGGAATTCAGCCCGATGTGCTGCTCTGCCGTTCCGAAAAGCAATTTGAGGAAGAGATATATAATAAGATCGCCCTCTTCACCAATGTGCCCCGGGATCATGTGATCAACGCCATCGACGTGAAATGCGTTTATGAAGTGCCTTTAACCTTCAAAAACGCCAGTTTGCCGGAGATCATCTGCAAGCACTTCGCCTTGCCGCAAAAGCCCATGCATCTTGATGCCTGGTATGGCTTTCTGGAAAACCGCGCTCAGGCCGAAGAAACCGTTACCATTGCCATCTGCGGGAAATACGTGAAGCACCAGGATGCCTATAAAAGCGTGGTGGAAGCCCTTGGCCATGCCGCCGCCTCTCTGAGAAAGAAACTGAAAATAAAATGGATAGATTCGGAACGCAGCTTTGCCGCCAATGAGCTGGATAACGAACTGGAAGAGATCGATGGCATCCTCATTCCCGGAGGCTTTGGAGTGCGTGGTATCGAAGGCAAGATCACCATTGCCCGCTATGCCCGAGAACACAATATCCCCTTCTTCGGAATTTGCCTGGGAATGCACGTGGCCGTGATCGAAATCGCCCGCAATCTCTGTCATCTGGAAGCCGCCCATAGCGCTGAATTTGATGAACTCAGTCCCCATCCCGTCATCCATCTGATGGAGGATCAACAGTATATCGAAATGATTGGGGGCTCCATGCGCCTCGGTGCATATCCCTGCACTCTGGATGAAACAAGCATCTCCGCAAGCGCTTACCGCAGTACTAAGATCAGCGAAAGACACCGGCATCGCTATGAGCTTAATAACAAATACCGCGAGCAACTGCAGGATAAAGGACTGAAACTGGTTGGTTTATCCCCGGATGGCTTGCTGGTGGAAGTGGTGGAATTCCCCGCGTGCAGGTTCTACGTGGGAGTGCAATACCATCCCGAATTTAAGAGCAGACCCAATGCCCCGCATCCACTGTTTCTGGAATTCGTGCGTAGTGCGGCCCTGAGCTGAAATAAAACAAAATCTATTCAGATAAGAGTTACTGCCAAATCCAGCGGTAACTCTTTTTTTTTATGCATCCATAGAACCCAATGATCAGACCCTTGCCGGGCCCCTGAGAAGTTCCACATCCTTACTTTGGAGGGTATTACGC
>JAGOGT010000143.1 GCA_017996595.1 Candidatus Cloacimonadota bacterium | reverse complement strand
GAGTAAGCTTGCCTGATAAGGAATGGAGTTCAAGCGGCTTAAATAGTTTATAAGCATACTTTTAGTTTGTTTAGCCGTTTGGACTTCATGCCTTCTCTAAGCTGTTTGAATTCCAAAGCGCTATCAAACATAGATATAAGCATATAGTTTGTCTTTAGCGCTTTGAACTCCAATCAGCTATTTGCCCTTTGAGCTCCCATCATCCTGAAACATGCTTTTACATATACACTTATCTTGCGATGCCCATGTGATCCCCGGGTAAAAGCATGGGCATCACATGGGCATCACCTGTACAACGAGTAGGATTATCCTGGTGCAAATGACTCCTGCAACACGCGAATCCCTTTTTTTCATGGACAAAGAAGCGAAGCTCGATTTCTTGGCACCTACATTGTTAAATGAGGAAAGAAGTTATGAGTAGCGACCCGGATAATCCGTTAACCAAGATACGCAATATCGGCATCATGGCACATATTGATGCCGGTAAAACCACAACCACCGAGCGAATTCTATATTACACCGGATATTTGCATAAGATGGGCGAAGTGCATGATGGCAATACCTTTACGGATTGGATGGAACAGGAACGCGAGCGGGGGATTACCATAACCTCCGCTACTGTAACATGTATATGGAAAGATAAGCAGATCAATATCATAGATACTCCCGGGCACGTGGATTTCACTGCCGAAGTGGAGCGTTCCCTGCGGGTATTGGATGGCGCGGTGGGGGTTTTTTGTGCCGTAAGTGGCGTGGAACCCCAGTCGGAAACCGTGTGGCATCAGGCCGACCGGTATCTGGTGCCCCGCCTGGCTTATGTGAACAAGATGGATCGGGTTGGCGCGGATTATTCCCGCGTGATCCAGATGATTCATGAGCGCCTTACGCCAAATGCGCATCCCATCAATATTCCCATTGGCAAAGAGGATAATTTTGAAGGCGTGATCGATCTGATCGGCATGAAAGCCTGGTATTTCGATCCCCTCACTTCGGGCAGCGAGGTTAAATATCTGCCGATCCCGGAAAAGCTGCTGGAAACCGCACAGCAAATGCGGGAAAGTCTTTTGGAAACGGTTAGCGAATTCAGCGATGAGCTGATGATGCAATTTCTGGAAGGTGCGGAGGTATCTGAGGAACTTTTAAAAGAGGCCATTCGCAGGGGTACCATCGCCAATCGGTTCGTGCCGGTGCTTTGTGGCAGTTCGCTGAAAAATAAAGGCTTGCAGCTATTGTTGGATGCGGTTTGCGACTTCTTGCCCTCACCTCTGGATATCGGGCATACCGCGGGTTTTGATCCCAATACGCACGAGCAGAAGAACGTTTTCCCCGATCCCTGCGCACCCTTTGTGGCCCTGGCTTTCAAGGTTCAGGTCGATAAATATGTGGGACGGCTGGTGTATATCCGCGTCTATTCGGGCAGCCTGAAGAAAGGCGGTAGCTTTGTAAATCAGAATAGCGGCAAGCGGGAACGCATTTCACGCATGCTGCAGATGATGAGTAACCGCAAGAACGATCTGGATAATCTGCATGCCGGGGACATTGGCGCCATTGTGGGCACGAAATTCCTTTCCACCGGCGATACGATCACCGATGGCAGCACCGAAATCCTGCTCTCCAAGATGCATTTCCCAGATTCGGTGATCTCCATTGCCATCGAGCCCAAAACCAAATCCGACCAGGAAAATCTGGGGCTGGCTCTGGCCCGTCTGGAAGAAGAAGATCCCACCTTCAAAGTGCATCTGGACAAGGATAGCGGGCAAACTCTGATCTCCGGAATGGGGGAATTGCATCTGGATATTATCGTTGATCGACTTCGCAGGGAATTCGGAGTGGCTGCCAATGTCGGTAATCCCCAGGTGTCTTACAAAGAAACCATCACCTGTGCCGTGCCTTGCGAGGATACTTTCCAGCGCGATCTGAATGGCAAGGGGAACTTTGCCCGGGTGCAATTCAGGCTTATTCCCATGGCGCTAAAAGACTTGCCCGATGATCAGAAGAATATATTTGTGAATAAAGTGAATGAGGATACTATCCCCAGAGAATATTGGAAGCCCATCGAAGAAGCCGCCTTGAACGCGCTGAACGACGGACCGCTGATCAGTGGAAACGTGGAAAGGGTAAAGATCGAGCTGATCGGCGGAGCTTTTGATGCCGATACTTCCAGCGAACTGGCCTTCCGCATTGCCACGGGCATGGCGATTAGCCGGGGTTTACGGGAAGCCAGCCCGGTGATTATGGAGCCGATCATGATGCTCACCGTGCATAGTCCGGATGATTTTATCGGAGACATCATCAGCGATATCAATTCCAAGCGCGGGAAGATCGACGTGATGCGCCGTCATAATGAATATCTGCAAGAGCTGATCGCGGAAGCACCGCTTTCCGAGCTTTTTGGCTATTCCACACGGATACGTTCTATCAGTCAGGGACGTGCCATCTATTCCCTGGAATTCAAGAAATACGAGATCTGCCCTCCAAACGTGCAGAGCCTTGTGCTGAAGCGTATCCGGGGATATGCATAAATAAATACTTGACAGTCTTTAATAACATTTGAGAGTGATTTTGAAGCAAAAAAAAACTAAGGATAGCCCGATGAACATTGATCTTTCCTTCAAAAACAACGTCGCCCTGCTGAAGATCGACGGTATCCTGAACAGCGAAAATGCCCATCTGCTACAGGCCAAGCTGTCTGATGTGCTGGCTTCCGATGCCAAGGTATTGGAATTGGATCTCTTTGATTGCCGCAATATCAGTTCCACCGGTATCGGCAAAATTCTCCTGTTCTACAAAGATTTCATTTCAAATGGTGGGGAAATCGAGGTGGTGAGAAGCTCGAACAGCGTTTATGAATTGTTTTCCATGCTGAAGCTAAATCAACTTTTCACGGTGAATTTGGGGTAAATGAAGAAAACGAGCATCCTCGTCGTTGACGATAGCATGGCGATCGTTAACAGCCTGTGTGCCATCCTCAAGCTTAGCGGCTTTGAGGTAGATTCCGCCTTCAATGGCAGCGATGCCCTGCGCAAACTCCGCAATAACGAATTTGATCTGGTAATCTGCGACATTGAAATGCCGGGGATTTCGGGCCTGGAATTTCTGGCCAAAGTGCGGGGAGAATATGATCGGGAGCTGGATGTGATCCTCATGACCGGCTTTTTGGATCATGATTACTTCATTGAAGCCATCCGCTTGGGAGCTTCAGATTTTATCCGCAAGCCGGTGGATACCAAGCAGATTATCCGTTCCATCCACAGCCTCGCCGAGCGTAAGCGTAACCGGCACGATTACAGCGATTTCTATAGCAATCTGGATAACGCGGACTTCCAGTTTATGCTCAATCCCAAGCACTTTTCCAAATTCGCCATCTCCAAGGTGCTTAATTCCTTTCTGAGGCAGAATTTCCGGATCAATCAGGTGGTTATGAACGGCATCCTCATCTGCGTGGACGAAATGGTTTATAATGCCTTTATCCACGGTACGCTTGGCTTGAGCATCAGTGAACGCCTGCTGGATCACGAAACGCTGCAGAACCTCATCAGCAAAAAGCTGGAAGAGCCCGAGATCGCTGCAAAACGCATGCGCCTGGGCTTTGGGATCGATCACCAGCAACAATCGATAGAAATTACCGTGGAAGACGATGGCCGCGGTTTTGACTACCAGGCCTGGCTGGAAAGAGTGGAAAAAGAACCCCAGCTTAATCTCGATGAACATGGCCGGGGAATTGCCATGCTCTACCATCTGGCCGACACGCTGGAATTTTCTAAAGGCGGACGCTGCGTAAAGATCAGCAAGAATCTGGCTACCGCCAAGTAATATGACCCTCGGGTACTTGCTGCACAATATCCAAAAGCAGTCTGCGGAAAGCGGAGTGCCAATATCCGATTACCTGTATCTGATCTCGGAGGCTTTGAGCCTTAGCAATCCCCAATTACACATCAATAGAGATCTTATCATCCCGGAAACAGTGCTTGAGATGCTGGTAATGCAGTTTGTGCGCCTGGAAAAGCATGAACCTCCCCAGTATATCTGCGGCAAGGCTTATTTCTATGGCCATGCCTATATGGTTACGCCCCAGGTGCTTATCCCGCGTCCCGAAACCGAGGGACTGGTGGAACTGGCCATTAAGCACCTGCAAAGCAATATGCAGATTTTAGATATCGGCACGGGTAGCGGCGCTATTGCGATTACCTTAAAGCTACAAAGACCGGACTTAGCGGTATTCGCTACTGATTATAGCGGCGAAGCACTGGAAGTGGCCAGGCACAATGCCGCTGAACTGAAGGCAGAGATTGAGTTCATTATAGCCGACCTTTACCC
>JAGOGT010000142.1 GCA_017996595.1 Candidatus Cloacimonadota bacterium | reverse complement strand
CCGTAGCCTTGCTAAGTGCCGCTTTTGCGTTGCTCGGTTCCTGGCTGGGAACCTCGGCGGTGCTATTGGTTTCGCCCAAATTCTTAAACTATCTTTTGGTGTTTTTAATTCCCATCGTGGCCATATTTTCCCTGATGAACCGCAATTTGGGCTTGAAGAACCGTGCTCATTTGGTGAAACAGGGCTTCAGGCTCACCCTGGGAAGCCTGGCCGGACTGGTGATCGGCTTTTATGATGGCTTCTTTGGTCCCGGCACGGGAACCTTTCTCATCCTCATCTATGCCTCGCTGATGCACTATGATTTTGTGCAGGCCAATGGCAATACGAAGGTGGTTAATCTTGCCTCCAACGTTGCGGCCCTGCTCACCTTTGCCATTAATGGCAGCGTCTTTTTGCCTCTGGCTATTCCCGGTGCGGTCTGCGGGATTGTGGGCAATATTCTGGGAGCCAAGCTGGTGATTCTAAAGGGTAACAAGCTGATCCGCAAGGTATTTATCGCCGCCTTGCTGCTGCTTCTGGCCCGGGTGATCTACAATATCTTTTTTTAAACAAAAATCAATGCTTCCCTAATACCCTCCCTCATTCCTCCCTTATTGCGATGTGGGAGGAATGTGGGAAGAATATGGCACTGGATTAGGCCTTATCTAATTTTCAAGCCTACCCAAAAACCGATGATCACCGAGATCATGCAGGATACCGTGGAGAGCACGATATTCCACAAGGCAGTACGCAGATGGCCATCCTGATAGAGGCGCACTGTTTCCAGCGAAAAAGTGGAAAAGGTGGTGAAAGCTCCGATAAATCCGATCAGCATAAAGAGGCGGATATGATTTTGGCGGGAATGATGCTCGAAATACATGGAGATGAAGCCTGCCAGAAAGCAGCCGATGACATTCACTATAAGTGTTTTATAGGGGAAGGGGCTTTTGGTATTGTAATTGGTTATAATGCTGATGGTATAGCGTAAAGCGCTGCCAAGTGCTCCTCCGGCAATTACATAGGGTATATCGGCCATGAATAATCTGATTGAAGACATTTCACTTCCTGTTTATCAATTCTTGATGCCTTCATTACCGCTAAGCCATTTCTGTCAATGACTATAGTGGTTTATGTCTATGCAATCATGCGAAAGTTGTTGACAGAAAATACCCCTAAAAGTTCTTGGAGTAACTGCGGGGTGTAGCGCAGCCCGGTTAGCGCACCTGGTTTGGGACCAGGGGGTCGGAGGTTCGAATCCTCTCACCCCGACCAGTAAATGAAAAGATTATAGAGTGGGCGCTTAGCTCAGCTGGGAGAGCTCATGCTTTACACGCATGTGGTCGGGGGTTCGAGTCCCTTAGCGCCCACCATTTTATATAGCTACGGCTTTTATGTTTACGGAGTGTAGGTGAAAGAACTTTCTAGGTGGTGCGGATGAAGATAGCGATCACAGGGGCCAATGGATTCGTCGGCAGTAATCTGATCAAACCCTTCACGGCTGCGGGGCATGAAGTTACCGCGCTGGTTCGTGCTAAGTCCTCAGTTTCTTTGCTTCCTGCCGATACCAAAATCATCCCCATCGATTACCTTAATCCCGAAGCACTGCAGCAAATCCTGATTTCCCAGCAGGTGCTTATTCACAATGCGGGTAAAACTAAAGCGCTGAACCATCAGGAGATGCTAAGCGCCAATCTGGGAATCACCGAAAAATTGCTAAGCGCCATCAACAAGCTTGAAAAGCCCCTGCACTTCATATATATCAGTTCCCAAGCGGCGTCCCGCCCCTGCCGCCACAATCATCCCGTGAATGAAGAGGATCCCCCCGCACCCCTTACCAGCTATGGAAAAAGCAAGCTGGCGGCCGAAAAGGCGATCCGTAATAACTGCCAGCAACCCTGGACGATCGTGCGACCTTCATCCATCTACGGATGCGGGGACAAGGACTTTCTCACCCTCTTCAGGATGGCCAAAAAAGGCTTCAGTTTTCAGATCGGGCATAGCGACCGCCAATTGAATATGATCCACGTGGACGAACTGGCAGCGTTTCTGCTTTTGTGCGTGGCCAGGCGCGAGGCCTGTAATCAGGTGTTTTTTGCCACGGATGGGAAGGTGTATCATCAAAGCGAGATCATTGATTCCATTGCGCAGGCCTTGGGAAAAAACCCAAAAAAGCTAGTGATTCCGGAGTTTATGGCCAGGCTGGTGTTTTACGCGGGAGATCTCTATGGCCGCATGATGCACAAAGAAGTGGTGATCAACCGCGAAAAGATGAAGGAGATAATGGCGGAAAACTGGCTGGCGGATATTGCCAAGGCCACCAGACTATTGGGCTGGAATCCCACGCCAAATCTAAATGCCAGAATGAAGGAGACTGCCAAATGCTACGCAGATTTGGGCTGGTTATAGTTCTTTGTTGTTGTTTTGCGGCCATATATGCGCAGGCAGACAGTCTTTTTACCCAGGCTAAGGAAGATACGCTAAGTGCGAAACCAGAGCAGGTTACAAAAGCGGAAATCATGCAGTGGATCGAGGAGCATCAAAGGCTTCCTTTTGTAGCTCCCAGCCAAAGTGTCCCGCTGCAATATGACGCGGGAGACCTGTACCAAAGCAACTATCTGTTTATCGGCCGGCCGGATTTGCCCCAAGCCCTGGTGATGGGTTTTGAGCAACCGGTGGGAGCCTTTAGTCCCGCGCTGTATCATGGCTACTACCTTTCGTTTTATCCCAGAATGCGGGATTTTAAAGAGGGCTATGACGTGGAGATTTATCCCTATGCACCGGCACTGAGCTATATTAAGGGCGGATTGGGTGAATATGAGCATCACTTTGCCCGTGCGGGATTGATGAAAAACAAGCTTTTCGGGCTGGATAACTTTTATTATCAAGGTGATCTACTGGCGCAAAATGGACTTTGGACGGATCTTAACTCGGCCGAAACTTCACATAAGCACTATCTCTCCATCCCGCTGAAGAATTTTAAACTAAACGCCGAATATGCTGCCTGGAATAAAGACGTGGGCATGGCGGAATTGCTGCCGGCATATTGGCAAACCACTAATTTCCTCATTACTCACCGTATGAATCACGTGTATGCTTCGCTGGAAAATACCTGGGGAGAATTGGCCTTGCTGCATAGCGAAGAAAAGGCCAAGGCCTTGCCCTTCAGCAAGATGCTGGAAAGTAAAAGCACTCAGCTGCGGCTGGCACATCGCTATGATCATGGCCCCTGGAAGTATCTGGCGGCCTATGAACGCGCCTTTCGCGATGCTAATTTCGATGCCAGTTCTGCCTTTGGACAGAGTAGCTATAAGGATAAATTCAGCGCTTCGTTTAGCAGCTATCCCTTCGTGGGTTTGGATATTGATCTGCAATGGCTGGATTGGAAACGGGGACGCCTGCATAGCGAAGTTCTGATTCCTGTGAGAAGTTCATTTCTGGGAGCATATTACCGCATGAAACTAGGTAAAGAAGACTATCAGGAAGAAGTTCAGGACATCTATAATCCTGGCTCTTTTATTGCGATGATGAATCTGGATACACGCCGTGAACAGGCTGCATTTTTCCGCTATGAATGGCAGGGAATTTCGAGCCTGGTGGCAACTGGTTCACAGCAAGTAAAGCAATATGCAGGAGATAGTTTTCTGTCATTTTCCAGGGAACAGCCCTTCTTCCGTTTGGGAATGGACGTAGACCGGGAGTGGGGTGCCTGGCAGCTTAGCTCTACGCAGCGCTGGAGCTGGTATCAGCAAGTGAATAACCTCTGTGAAAGCCCCGAATTCAGCTTCCAAAGCGTGCAGAATCTGATCTATCATCTTTCCTGGGGAAATACTCTGCTGGCGGGATTTTCTGCCTATGGGCACTCCGGATATAACGTTGCCAGCCTCACCATTCCCTACACTGTGGAAGGCTCCACCGCGCTTGATGCCTGGTTGGGACTGGGGATAGAGAGCCGTTTTGATTTCCAGGTGGGGATGAAAAACCTGCTTGGCTCCACTCTTTATGGCGCGGCACCGGTACCCTTGTCCTTGTTTGCCCAGCTATCCTGGTACTATCTGAACTAAGTAGCTGCGGCTTTCAGCCGCAGGAAAGCATAGTAGTGGCGGTTTCCAAACCTCAGTAGTGGCGGTTTCCAAACCGCCATAAGAGTTAACTGGTTAACGGATTAACGGATTAATGGGTTAGTGCCTTCTGTTTTGTATCAGTTCTTCAAAGAGGGCTTGCAAATCTTGTTTTAGTCTTGGGGCGGCATAAGCTTCAGTTACTCTGCTGTAGGCATGCTCTTTCATCTGTGTATAGTTTTGGGGAGCTTCCAGATATTCCAATATGTGCCTGGCAAAGG
>JAGOGT010000141.1 GCA_017996595.1 Candidatus Cloacimonadota bacterium | reverse complement strand
AGCTATCAGTATGTTTCCGCGTATCTGACGTTATATAATCCCCAGCCCTACATGATGTCCATGCATGCGAAAATTGATAACAATTCCCTTAAGTTCTTTGCCGGTGCCGATTATACTTTGTTCAGAAGACATAAAGGCAGTCCCGGTTTTTATGCCGGAGGGGGTTTTTATGCCGATTATGCATTTAACATGGTTGGTAAGAAGACTGTCGATTATGTATCCATTGATCAGAATTATGATATTGACATGGAGGATAGCTATCCCGCGATCATGCCTGGATTTCAGATAGCTTTGGGGGTGCGGGGATCAAAGAACAGATTGGAGATTTGTCATTGGCAAGATATGCAGACCTTTTCGGTACCGGGAGTTCCGGTAGGCAAGCAACGCCGGCTTGGCTTTGGCATCACGCTGGCGCGCAGACTCTATAGGCAATATAAAAAATAGCACCAAGCCTCGCCAATCCTCCTTAATCAGGATGCGATATCATCTTGGGGGACTGGTTTTTCTGTAATCGAAATGTATCTTTCTAATCATTCTGAGCCTTAATCCAGGTTTTCAGATAGATTTTCTCTCCATCGTATCGGGGGTAGATATCCATGATACTGAATGAATAGTTATGTGGCGAATAATATCCATCCCAGATCATGGTGGAAGTACCGGAGGCCAGATCCAAACTCATCAGATCAGACATTTCATAGATCAGGTGGGAATATAACAACTTATCGGTATCCATTACAAAAGAATAACTGAAGCAATTGGGGATAGAAGACACAGTGCCGGTTTTCCGGTCAAATAACCATAGAGTATCGTAATAGTGTTCCCAATCGGGATAACCGATCCATGAAGAGACAAGTATTGGTTCCTGCGGTTGGTGCATCGCGAAATAGCGATGGTTGCGATTGGTGCTGATGTTTATAGCAACATAATCGTCAATACCGTAATATACATCACTCATGATGCAGGTAGAATCATGAGTTGCAGCACTGAATCTGCATAAAGCCAAGTTTGTGACATAGTTAAGTGGACTGGAGCAGAAACTATAGTACTCGTCAGTATCGCTAAAGAACACAGCATAAATGGCTGAACTGATTTCGGGTAAAACTATCCAAGTGCCCGTATTGAGGTTCATCCGGGCAATATGTCCATTCTTTATCGCTGTGAGGTAATTTCCGCAAGGAGACAGCGCTGGAGCCGAATAGCTGCCATCATTGGGGCTAAGCTTCAGGAGGTCCATTCCCCCCAGGCCTATCTTCCAGATAGCATAATCAGCAGCAAAATACACCTTGTCATTATCCCTGTCTATGGCAATAAATTGCTTGTCGGTAAGGGTAAAATTGCCAGGGAGCAAATTGCTAAAACCTCCGCTGCTAATATTCCTTTTTACGATTGTATCATTCAATTGCAAAACCAGATCATCAGAAACATAGTAAGTTTTAGAATACCCGTAAGGGGACAAGCTTGAATCATGCTGCGTAAAACCGGTACCATTGCCCCTGATACTACAATACACCAAGAACGGAACCGTATCGGGTTCGCAACCGGATACAAACAGCAATACCAAAGCTGCCAGCACCATGCCAATGACATTTCTACTCATCGCACCAATCCTCCTATTGCATAGTTGTGCATGGTTATTACTTCGCTAATCATTTGTCAAGAAGTTTTTCAGAGACATGCCCTCAGTGGATGCGAAAATTGATATAACCACATCTGCATGGGACGCGGCTTCTGGAGAAGGAAGGTTCCAAATGATACTGGCAATCCTGAAGCGGCCAGATAGGGCTGGTATGCGCAGATAATCCCTTCTATCGGCTCTTGAATAGGCTCTTGCGCCCATAAGATTAGATTAAGGTGTATTTACCGGAATACAGCAACCTACTGAGCACTTCATCGGTACATCCTTGCGTTAAGGCAAGGTAGGACTTTGCGGCAATGTCCTGAAAATCTTACAATTTGTTATTGACTATATTTGATAACCCAGCATACGGTTTTTATAATCATCCTATAAGAGGTAAACCATGGATAACGTTGTCCGCGAATACATTGCCAAGGCAAGTCCCGAGCAGCAGGAACTTTTTTTAAAGTTGCAGGAGATGATCTACGAAGTGCAGCCGGAACTGGAAACCAAGATATCCTATGGCATTATAAAGTACTACCATGGACAAGCCTCCATCTTTTTGGGATTCTGGAAGCAGGGTGTGTCAATTTATCCGGGATACCTGGATGATATATCGGACTTTCGCAGCAAGCATCCCGAGATAAAAACCAGGATGGGAACGATTAACCTGAAGCTTGGCGATGCCGTCCCCTGGCTGGAGATACGAGAGATAGTAAGAAAAAGGCTGTGTATTTAGTCTCAGGCTGAAGCGTCTTGACATGAAAATACTTGGAGTTACATGTACTGCATCAAGATCGATACATACACCATAGAAGTAGAAAGGAAGAACATCAAGCACCTGCGCTTGTCTGTATATCCAACGCAGGGCAGGATTCATGTAAGCGCTCCCCTGCATTATGATGACGAGCAAATTACAGCGTTCGTGCGGACAAAGATCCCCTGGATAGCCAGGCATTTTGAGCGCTTCGAGCTGCACCGACAGGTTGCTGAGCTGCGCTATGTTTCCGGCGAAATCCACTTTCTGGAAGGCAAGGCATATCAATTGAATGTGATTAGCACTGCCAGTGTAAACAAAGTATGCATCCGTGAAGATCGCTATATTGATCTTTATGAGAAGCCAGGGACAGCCCCATGGCACCGTCCCTTGATGCTGCAAGCATGGTACGGGATCAGGCTGAAAGTGCGTAGCCAACCATTATTGGCAAAATGGGAAGGGCGTATCGGAGCTAAATACAGCGAATGCGGCATCAAACAGATGAAAACCCGCTGGGGAAGCTGCAATATAAACGCCAGGCGCATCTGGCTGAATCTGGAGCTGGCCAAACGCCCCGATGAGAGCCTGGAATACATCATCGTGCATGAATTGATGCACCTTCTGGAAAAGGGACACAATGCCAGGTTCCATGCCTTGATGGACAAGCATCTCCCGGATTGGCGAGAGCGCAAACACAGGCTGGATCACTTTGGTATAGACAGCAAGACATAGCATCTCCAGGGTATTGCTTTCCCTGTTTTAATGACTAATATTGTCTTCTCCCTTGCATTAGTGGCGGAGACCATGAAAATATTATCATAATTGGAACGGAACTTGTATAACGAATCCGCAGGTAAAGATGTTATTATAAATAAAGGAGATGCAATCATGAAACGCAGTGTGTTATCTTGTCTGATATTGCTTGCTGTTGGATTCCTCTTGGCACAGCAGCCGGTACTGCTTCGTAATTCTCAGTTTCTCGATTTTGAGGGGCAGAAGATCGATCTTCCTGGTGGCGCTACCATGATTTTTTGGAATGACACCAGTTCCGGCAGTTCCGATGTTCTGGCGCAAAAGATCAGCGCAGAAGGCAATGTATTGTGGACAGCTCCCCGGCCTGTGGCAAATGGCCCCCTGGAGCAAAGAGTGGAATCTGCTGTGCTCTCCTCTGATCAAAACATTATTGTCCTTTACTACGAATACTCCATGGTAGAAGATGAAAACTCATTCAGGGTGCAGAAAATCAGCCAGGCCGGACAGCCTTTGTGGGGCGCTGAGGGAGTAGAAATTGGCTCTAGTGAAAATCATTTGTATGATGTAGTTTTAGTTCCAAATACCATTGGTGCAGCGTATGTAATCTACAAATCGACCGCTGTATATGGCATGAATCTGGATAATTTTGGCACTAATCTTTGGCCACATATTCCCCTTTGCAACTTTCCGGGCACCCACCTGGTAGAAGCCTTCGAAGATGGTGTAGGCGGAGTGATCATCAATAGCAAGGTTTACATCTCCGGCGAAGGATATCACAATCGGTTGATCAGATATAATTCCGCGGGGGATGTGGTAGGCCCCAATCCCTTGCTGGATCCTGCTGCATTGGTTCCTGAGGGATTCACGATGATAAGGGACAGTGAGGGGAATTATTTCCTGCATAGTTATCAGAATGATGGCTTGCAGCTGCAGAAAATGGATGTAAATGGCAGCCTGCTTTTACCAAATATCGTTACCATCCCTCGCGACAGTAACGAATACTACTATTCCATAGATCTGAAGGCAGCCCCAGATGGAGGACTGCTATACAGCGTTTACTTCGCTATGGGGGGGAATGACGATTACCAGATAAAGCTTTATTATCTGGGAGCCAATCTGCAACCGGTATGGGCACAGCCAGTATCTTTCCCTGTGGATGGTAGCCCCTATTCTCTCAGCATGGATACCATGGATGGTTTTTGGCTTAGTTGG
>JAGOGT010000140.1 GCA_017996595.1 Candidatus Cloacimonadota bacterium | reverse complement strand
CACCTTCCATCGCCATTGGCACGATTGGCGGCCTCGTAAATGGCGCTACTTCCTATGCCAGCCCCATTTCCACGGCTTTGGCAGGCCTGGTGCGTTCCTATTATCCTGCCTTAAATCCTGAGCAAGTAATCGCCAGAGTGAAGGGCAGTTGCGATGATGTGGACGCCCTTAATCCGGGCAAAGAGAACCTGCTGGGCGAAGGTAAACTGAATGCCCGCAGAGCTTTGGCGGATATCAATCCCCAGCCTGATAGTGAAGTGCGGCTGGGCCTAATCGAAAATCGCGGTCCCAACGACGCCAATGGCAATCTTGCCGTGGAGCCAGGAGAGCTTTTCTCGGTGAATCTATACCTGCGAAATTGGGGTAGTGGCCCGGCTAATGCCAATTTTACGCTGTCCACCTCCAGCCCTGCGGTTACGATTCTGGATAATAGCGAAGGCGGAATTCTGCCTGCAGACGGTTACTACCTGCTGGAAAATGCTTTCAGCATCAGGGCTTCATCCTCTGCCTCATCGCAATATGTAAGCTTCAGTCTCAATACAACAGCCGACATCCCCATTGTTACAGGCAGCAGCATCACATTCAGCATCCTCATCCACAATGGCGGTATTTTCGTTTGGGAGGGGACAAACAGCGCCCGGGATATGAGCGGAGCCTTTATCCGGGACACCTTGCTGGGGCTTGGCTATCCCGTGGTGTATGGCAATGCTTTCCCCGCTTCATTTTATAGCTTCGATGCGGCATTCCTCAGCTTTGGGTCGCTGGCCAGCACGAATGTCCGTCTTAGTCAGCCATCGATGTTTAATGCCTTGCGCAGCTATCTGGAAGCCGGAGGGCGAGTGTATATGGAAGGCGCAGAAGCCATTGGCTATGATCTTTCCACCTATTTCCCCGATATAGAAGGCAGCCTGGATGGCCATGAGATCATGTGGCCGCTGCTTGGCATTGGTAGTGCCACCGATGGAGCCAGTAATCCCATAAATGGCCTTTCTGGAGTAAGTTCCACGCCCACAGCAGGAATGAATTTTGTGTCATCGGCACAGACCAATATCCAATCCATCGATACCTTTACCCCATTAAGGGCACAATCCCGCGAAGCCTTCACGGAAAGCGATTATGCCACCGTAGCGGTAGTTTCCGAGGGGGATTACGGCCAGCGTAGCTTTGTTTTCAGCTATGCGCTGCGGGAACTGACGGATGCAGCCTTTCCCTCCACGCGTGCCAACCTGGTGGAGCAAATAATGGATTTCTTTATCGCCGCGGATGTTACGCTGCCCGTGGAGCTCACTTCCTTCACCGCCACCTTTGCCAATCAGCCGCTGCTTTCCTGGCAAACCGCCTCCGAAACCCAGCTTCTGGGCTATAATCTCTACCGGAATGGCTATGAGGAGCTGGAGCATGCTGTTCGGGCAAATCCGCTGCTGATCATGGCAACCGGCGGTTCCAGCGGTGCCAGTTACAGCTTCCGGGATGAGCTTATTCCTGATGCAGACAGCCTCTATTACTGGCTGGAAGCAATTTCATACGGCAATAGCAGCCAGTTTTTCGGCCCCATTGTGCTGGTTTTGCCCGATGATGATGATCCCGAGATCCCGCCAACACCACCCATAATGGCTTTAGGCTTGCACGCCTATCCCAATCCCTTCGGCTCCAGGGTGGATATTCAGCTGCAGGTACCTAAGGAAACGTACTTGAACATAAACATCTATAACATTAAGGGGCAGCTGGTTAAGAGCCTGGGAGCTGGCAAATACGGCTATGGCATTCATCACTTTGTGTGGGACGGCCGCGCGGCAAGCGGAGCCATTTGCGCGGATGGAATCTATCTTCTGGAGCTGATCAGCGCTGAAGGCAGGCTAAGGCAAAAGCTGGTGAAGCAATGAAATGGCCTTCTAAATTCCGGCAGCGTGTTCACCGGCCATCCATCCAGTGGACGCAGCCATCTGGATATTAAAACCCCCGGTGGGCAGGGCATAATCCATGATCTCTCCTGCAAAGAAAAGCCCTGGGCAGATTCGGGATTCCATGGTCTTGGCGTTAATCTCGGCAAGGGAAACCCCTCCCGCGCTGGCCATGGCTTTAGCAAAACCACTTACCTGAGAAATGTAATAACTACATGCCATCAGTCTGCTTCCATAATCTCTAAGTTCCTTATTGCTAAATGTTCTCATCTTCATGTAGCTTTTAATGCTTCTGCTGCTCATAATAGCTCCCAACAGCCGATGGGGCAAGCCCGCAACCGCCAGGGCATTACCCAGATTCATCCTGGGAAGCTGCTTGCTTAAGTCGATCAAGAGCTCATCGGCATAGGGAATCCAATTGATAATAATTTCGTCATTGGCCTTTAGCAGATGGCTGTTATCCATGATCAGCGGCCCCGAAAAGCCCCCATGGGTGATCAGCAGATCTCCCGCAGCCTCATAAGTGCCACTCTCAGTTACAAATTTGGCCTGCACTCCGGAAACCGAGATGCCTGTGCAGGGGCTTAAATCCTCGAAATCATAAATATTTACCGAGCACAAATGCGGCCGGAAGGGAATCACGGCATGCCCCAGTTTCTTTACCAGTTTCAGGGCTTTGCCATCTGATCCGGTGGCGGGATAGCTGGCTCCCCCGGTGGCGATGATCAGCTTCCGACACTCCATTTCATCCCCACTGGTCAGGCTGAGCTGATATCCGCCGTCAGGTTTTGCGGCGATACCAGTTACCTGAGAAGAGCAGCTCAGCACGGCTCCGCTATGCTGCAATTGCTCCAGCAGGGCCTTCAGCACTGTTTGAGACTTGAAATCCTCGGGAAAAACCTTCCCATCCTCACGGATAAAGCCATGGCAGCCTGCTTCCTCCAGCAATTGAAAGAGGTGCTTATTATCGAAATTGAGGTAGGCAGACTTCAGGTAATTGCCATATTTACCCAGTTTCTTCACAAATTCATCGGCTTCCAAGGCATTGGTGAAGTTACATTGCCCGCTGCCACTGATCAGCAGTTTCGCTCCGGGCTGGGGCTTGCTATCCAGCAGCACCACTCTCTTTGGTGCACCCTGCAATTTCCTGGCTGCGGCAATGGCGGCGCAAAGCCCTGCCGGACCTCCACCGATCACCACTATTTCAGCTTTGTCGCTCATGATCTGCATTTCCCCTCATCTTTCTTCTAGCTCTATCTTATGTTTTTTATGAGTTCAATGTGTCAAGCATAAATCCTGATGGCCGTTTTCGCAGAGCCAGTTATACCCTAAGGAACAAGATCACCACACCTGCTAATCTCTGCAGTCCCGGCTTCCGTGTTCTGGGTTTTCAAAGCCTCTCTACCAAACCAGGCGAGGGAATGCCAAAACCAGCCTTCACCCCAAGTCCTTGACCAGGTGATCCCCATGCGATGCCCATGCAATTACCCGGGGATCACATGGGGATCGCAAGGTAAGTGTATATGTGGCATCATATTCCGGGTTTACAGGATAAGGGCGCCGGGACAGCATTCCCAAGGCAGCGCAGTGCTTACCTGCTTATAATGAAAAATACTCCAAAATAATCCTTGACTGATTTGTGAATCTATTTATCCGCTGTCATAAGGCTTTTAGCCTAATTTTATTGAGGTGGATATGAAGAGAAAACTCTTGGTCCTGGTGCTCGGAGTATTGTTGGTGCTGATGCTTGGCTTAACCGCCTGCAAGGGCGATGACGATAATGAGAATCCTCCCGATGTGGGGCATGCCAATGCTCTGGCACGAGAGGGAATGACGCAACTGAACAATGTGGTTCTGGATCTCCAGGAAAACGAACCGGAGATGGACGACGAGAATGATTTGATGCTGGAAACTACTTTCAATGACATCAAAGCGAAATTTACTGAAGCCCTCACCTATGACGCCCATAATCCCATGGCCAATCTCGGCCTGGGCATCCTGGAAGTGGTATCCATCAATTATGATGACGAATTGTGGTCGCTCTTCAACGACATGGAAGATATGGGCAGTGGGTCCAAGCGTATCTTGAATAATCAATTCCAATTTCTGGCGCAGGCTCCGCTTCGGGTGCTGACGCAGCTGGATCCCTCCAAGGAAAATACGGTATCCATCATGCGCCTGCAAAACTTCGTGAAGAATTCCGTGATTCCCCGCCTGGAGAATTCGCTAACCCGCCTTACTAATGCGGTGGCGCTGGCAGATTCCAATGTGATAATGATCGATACCGGCGAAGAAATGATGGAAGTGGATTGCGGCGAAATCTATGCCTTTAGGGCCTCTGTTTATACAGTTCTGGCTGCATTCAACATGATGACTGCCTATAGCATGGATATGACTGATCCGGATCAGGGTTATGATTGGATCGACGAAATGAACGAAATCGATGCTCCGGAGTGGGATACCAA
>JAGOGT010000139.1 GCA_017996595.1 Candidatus Cloacimonadota bacterium | reverse complement strand
CTTGTAGCGCTGCTGCTGTGCCCTGGTTGCAGCAAATCCACAAAGCCGGAAGCGCAAACTGTGGCTACTCCGGAAATTATTCCCGCAGCCGGTACTTACAGCAGTCCTCAGCTCATCACCATTAGCTGTGCCACGGAAGATGCCTTGATCTACTACAGCCTGGATGGCAGCGACCCCACTGCAGCATCTTTGCCTTACTCAGAACCCTTTACCCTGGCTACCTCCGCCACCCTGAAAGCCATAGCCTATAAGGAAGGATATCTCTCCAGCCCCATTGCCACCGCTGATTACGCAATAAATCTGATCACCGTTAGCACCCCAACTCTGGATCCCCCGGAAGGCTATTACCAGGAAACGCAAACGGTTACAGCGCAATGTGCCACGGAAGGCGCTACGATCCGCTACACTCTGGATGGATCGGAACCAAACATATCTTCACCCCTCTATAGCGCTCCGCTTTATATCGTCGCCACCACCATGCTGGGAGCGAAAGCCTTCAAGGATGGCTGTTTACCCAGCGCTACCGCTTATGCGCTATATGACATCGATCTCGTGCCTCCCATGCAGATGAGTTTGGTGCCTTCGGGTTTGATGATTATGGGTGATACCCGCGGCGAAGGTTATAATGACGATCAATACCCAACCCATCCTGTCCACATGACCTCCTTTTACATGGGAAAATATGAGGTGAAGCAAAGCCAATACCGCGCGATCATGGGTTCCCTACCCGAATCCGGCTTCGGAGAGGGAGATAATTATCCAGTGTATGGCATCAATTGGTATGCCGCCATCAAATTCTGCAATCTGCTCAGCGTCCGCGATGGCTACACCCCCGTTTACAGCATTTCGGGCACCACCGATACCTCGGCTTGGGGAGATCTGCCCCTGGCCGCTAATCCCACCTGGGATGCGGTAATTTGCGATTGGACCGCCAATGGTTACCGTTTACCCAGCGAAGCGGAATGGGAATATGCGGCGCGGGGAGCCACCACGAATCCGGATTACACGTACAGCGGCTCCAATAACTTCTCGGAAGTGGGCTGGTGCATGAATATGCCCGGAAACTATGCCCACGAAGTGGGATTGAAAGTTCCCAATGGCCTGGGGATCTACGATATGTGTGGCAACGTGTATGAATGGTGCTGGGATTGGTATTGGCACTACTCCTCGGCAGCTCAAACCAATCCTCATGGCCCCCATAATGGCACCTATCGCATCATGCGCAGCGGGGCCTGGGATTCACCTTTTTTCAAATGCAGCGTCTTCTACCGAAGCATCAGCAGCCCGCACTTGCTTCCTCAGGGGGTGGGACTGAGGGTGTGCAGGAATGCCAGCTAGAAAAAAGACACCAGTTCAGGATTCGACACTTCCTTGCATCAAGCTATAGTGCTCGCTTTCATTCTTAATCTCCATGCGATCACCATGCGATCCCCGGGTAAATGCATGGGCATCACATGGGCATCGCATGGGCAAGGATTTGGAATGAAGGCTGGTTAGTCTGATTAGCCACTTAGTTTGAAAGAGAGCCATTTTAGGCTTCCGGATTCAAAAAAGCTTGGTAATTCCCTTTATCGATTCTGGCAATAGAGGCTTCGGAGTAGTTTCGTTTGAAGGCCTCGGCGCTTAATGCTCGTTTGGGATTCCACTTAATCTCATAGGCATCCAGACGAGAATTATAGAACTCCAGATAGTCAATCTCAGCATTGTTCACATTGCGCCAAAAGTAGCTATGGCGATACATTTGGTTATTTGCCAGTAGTTTCATTCTTTCCGATACAATATAATTCTCCCACAGCTTGCCGATGTCATCTCTGCTATCAATCTTGCGGAAATCATCTATCAGGCAATTGCGTACCCCATTGTCCCAAAAGTAGATTTTACGGCTGCGCTTTATCTCGTTACGCAGATTCGAGCTGTAATTTGACAGGCGAAAGATGATAAAGGCATGCTCCAGCAACCGAATATAGCGCTGGATGGTGCTGTGATCCGTTTTCACGAGTTGCGCTAATTCTGTGTAAGACACTTCCGATCCAATCTGCAAGGCCAGGGCACGCAGCAAGTTCTCCAGCAATTCCGGTTTGCGTAAATCCTGAAAAGTAAAGATATCCTTATAGAGATAGCTTCCCACCAGTGCATTCAGCAAGGTCTGCTGCTCCCCTTGCCTGATTACGATCTCAGGATAAAAGCCATATAATAATCTATCCTCCAGCAGTTTATGTTCGCTGAATGATCCATGCTCTTCCGCAAGCTCCTGATATGAGAAAGGATGCAGGAGATACTCATATTTACGTCCGGTAAGCGGCTCGTTGATTCGATTCGACAGCTCAAAAGATGAGGACCCGGTTGCTATCACCTGCACTCCCGGAATGTTATCGATAATCAGCTTCAGAGTTATCCCGATATCCCTCACTCTTTGCGCTTCGTCAATCAGCAGCAATTTGTGTTTCCCGATCAGATTCCTCAACGCTGCAGTTGATTGGATTTCCAGAGCCTTGCGATCGTCTGCTTCGTCACAATTCAGGTACAGCTTATTGGCTTCATGACTGCCAAGCTCGCGCAGCAAGGTGGTTTTCCCGCTTTGCCTGGCTCCCAGGATAACAATCGCCTTTCCCCGATACAGGTTAGCCAGGATGTCGCTGGTGATCTTCCGTGCAATCATTTTTTCTCCCCGGTTGCCTATGTTCAATCAATGCCAGGCAACTACGCAGCGCTACATTAGTTTCTGCAGCAAATCTGTCAAGCATAATATCCCGTATTACACGAATATGCTCTTGTAATAAGGGCCGTATTACACGAATATACTCTTGTAATAGAGGGTATTCTTATCGAAGCAAGTACTAGCTCTTCCGCAAGGAATGGAGTTCAAGCGGCTAAGATAACTTTCTTTAATGTAAAAACTTGTTTAGCCGCTTGGACTTCATGCCGAACTTGTAAGACAGCTTGAAGTCCAAAGCGCTATCAAACATAGGTATAAGCATGTAATTTGTCTTAGCGCTTTGAACTCCAATCAGCTAAGTAGTGAATTTCTATTTACTTCAGCTTACCGGTTAAAGCCAGCTTATCCAGCTTCCAGCCATTTTGGGATAGGAAAGCGGTGATTTCTTTATACACAGCTTTGTCCATGGCCGGAGTGCGGCTTAAGATCCACAGATACTTACGTTTGGGATCGCTCACCACGGTGTAGCTGTAGTTCTTGTCATCCAGCTTCACGATCCAATAATCACCGGAAGCGAACCACACGAATTTCACTTTGAGCTTGGAATTGCTTTTATCCACGCTCCAGGCCACCGCATCAGCCTGATTGCGGATCACCTTGCCCTCATCGTCCTTGTAGCTGGTATTCAGTACTTTAATCCTGCCCTTTTTGTCCAGTGAATACTCCGCGGTAACCATCCCCCCTTTATTGGGCTGAAACCTGGTAGGGAAATAGGCAATCTGGTACCACTTACCCAGATAGCGCTGTAAATCGACCTTGGGAACGGTTTTCACCGTTGTGGCGCCGCTTAGCCATGTGGCCGCAAGCAGCAGCACGAAAAAAGGTATTAGCAGTTTCATGTAGTTCTCCTGTTATTTATGGGTAAACAAAGCGGAGCACGCATGCGAACTCCGCTTCACATAAGGGAATCGCTTATTTATAGATTTTGATGCTTTTGGGCAATGGTTTCTGCCAGATCGCTCAGTTCCTGCAATGCCGGAGCCTTGGCCTCGCCTTTGCAGATCACGGAGCCCAGCACTTCCACTTTCAGATTGGGCAGCATGGCCAAAAGATTATCCACTACTTTGGTGGCCCAGCCGTAGGATCCGATCACTGCTGCAAAGCGCGCTTTGGGCTTGATGGCATTGGCCAGAATGGCAGCATTGGCGACGATGGGATGAGGTCCCACATGCACAGTTGGGCTGCCGATCACGATCGTAGCGGCATCCACCAAGGCCATGGCCAGCTTGCCAATATCGGTAACGGAGAGATCAAAAAGTTCCACTTTCACGCCGCGCTTGATCAGCTCTTTGCTGAAGTGATCCACCATTTTGGCAGTGCTGCCATGCATGGAGATGAAGGGAATTACCACTTTGTTTTCTACCCTGTCGGAAACCCAATCCTCATAGGCAGCAATGATTCTTTCGGGATGATTCCAAAGCGGACCGTGGCTTGGCGCTATGATCTCGATATCCAATTCCCGAATCTTTTTCAGATTGCCACGGATCGCGGAACGGAAGGGCATCATGATCTCGGCATAATAGCGCTTTGCCGATTCCATCACGGCAGGTTCATCATTGTCAAAAAGCTCACTGCCCGCGGAGTGCGAGCCCAAAAAGTCGCAACTGAAGAGAATGCGTTCTTCCTGCATATAGGCCACCATAGTTTCCGGCCAGTGCACCCAGGGCGTAT
>JAGOGT010000138.1 GCA_017996595.1 Candidatus Cloacimonadota bacterium | reverse complement strand
TCTCCAGCATCATTGCCAGTTGCAAGGATGTAACCTTCGAAATCCTGCGCGAAGAGCAGCTCAAGCGCACCCAAAGGCTGGAAGCCATCGGACGCTTAACCGGAGGTATCGCACACGATTTCAATAACATCCTTTCCGCGATCATTGGTTACACAGAGCTTGCCGGCGACGATTTGAATCCCGAATCAGAAACCGCCATGAACCTGCTGGAAGTGCTGAAATCCGCTACCCGCGCCAAGGAAATGATCAGCCATCTGATCTCTTTCTCGCGCCAGGAAGAATCTAAAACCGAAGTGATCGAGCTGGTGGATCACGTGAAGGAATCAGTGCGCTTCCTGCGTTCCTATCTGCCACGCTCCATCAAGATCAGGGAACGCTATGATGCCGAAAAAAGCACCATTATTGCCGTTCCGGGTCAGATCCATCAGATCATCATCAATTTTGGCACCAATGCCATGCATGCTCTGCACAAGGACGGTGCGCTAATCGAGATCGGCGTGGAATCAGTTTCCTTCCGTTCCCAGGACATGCAGGCCTTCCCGGAGCTTGATCAATGCCAATACCTGCGCATTTCCGTGGGTGATAATGGCACCGGCATCGATCCCAGCATCCTGGATCACATCTTCGATCCCTATTTCACCACTAAAAGCGCCAATGAAGGCACCGGATTAGGCCTTTCCATTGTCCACAGCATTGTGCAGGCCCATCATGGTGCCATCCGCGTGGATAGCGAAGTAGGCGTGGGAACCACCTTCAATGTCTATTTACCCCTCTATACTCCCGATGATTGGCATCAAAGCAATCCCGATACTGCAGAAGCATCGGATAGCTCAGGAAACGAAACCATCATGTTTATCGACGACGAACCCAGCCTGGTGAATGTATTCCGCCAGGGACTGATGCGCCTCGGTTACAAGGTGGAAGGCTTCACCGATCCCCGCAAGGCGCACGAGCACTTTGCCAAGAATTCCAGCCGGATCGACCTCGTGGTTACCGACACCACCATGCCCTACATGAATGGCGTGGACCTGGCCGAAAAAATGCTGGCCATCAAACCCAGCTTACCGGTAATCATCTGCACCGGCTTCACCACCATCATTTCCGTGGAAGAAGCGCGCAAGAAGGGCATTGCCGATTATGTAATGAAACCCTTCAAGATCAAAGACATCGCCACGCGCATCCGCGAAGTGCTGGATACCAGAAAGGATAAAAACTATGCGTCTGGACTTGCTGCTGAATAAGCTGTGCCTCACCAAAACCCGCAGTATCGCCAAAAACGCCTGCGATAAGAATCTGGTGTGGCTGAATGCCAAGCCTGCCAAGGCCTCTGCCCTGGTTAAGGCCGGCGATAAGATCATCTTCAGGCTCTATAATGCCGAGCATGAAATCCTGATTACCTCGCTCCCCACCGGCAACGTTGCCAAAAAAGACGCCACGGAATACTACGAACTGCTCAGGCGGGAAGAACTACCCACCTGAATGAGGGTGCTTGAATCCCCCCGTAACTAATCCCCATAATCTATTTAAATGCATCCGGGCCAGAAAGTTCTGGCTCGGTTTGCTTTTTCTGCTGCTGTTTATTCCCCTTACCGCTGCGGATAGCTATGCGCTGATCTACAAAACCCGTAATCTCGCCATATACGCCACCGACCCTCTGGGAACCGGATTGCAGGACACCTTTAACCGCCTGGATAGCCGCATCGATGAGCTGCAAATGAACTTGGGAATCTATGTGGACGCCCGTGCCGAAATCCGCATTGTTAAAGACCACAAGAGCTATCAGCAGCTGGCACTGGGCAAGAACAAAATCGTGGAATTCAGCAATGCTTTCTATAGCAGCCGCGAGCAGCGCATCTATATCCGCAGTGCCACAGAGATCGCGGAAAGCTACCTGCAAGTGCTGATGCATGAATACATCCACTGGTATCTGGAAAAAATCTTCAATCATACCCCGCTGTGGTTTCACGAAGGGCTCGCCACTGGATATTCCGGCCAAATGGGCTTCGAGCGCTATCTGCTATTTCTCCGCTACAGCTTTTTCGGAAGACACAGCGACCTTTTTCGCATGAGCTACAGCTATCCCGAAAACCGCAGTGAGTGGGAGCTTTTTTACCTTTCCTCCTCCATGGCCGTTACTTACATGCGCCAGAAACGCGAAAAAGAATGGAATAGCTTTTGGACTCTGGTATCCGAACAGTACCGCAGCGGCAACAAGGCAGATTTCACGCATAGCTTCAATCGGGCTTTCCACAGCGATCTCTTCAGCTTTCACCACCAGTTCCGGAAATATATCAAGAGCCTGAAAGTGCAATATCTCATCTTCAGCATCAATGGCCTTCTCGCCATGCTCCTCCCCTTTGTGCTCATCGCTGCTCATTTCCGCAAACGCCGTCGCATCGCCACACTTCCCGACCTTCCGGAACCCGTGGATGAACAGGATGATCCCCCGGAAGCAATTGATACCGCTATCCCAGATAAAGATATTTCTTGACTTTTTATACCCGTTACCAGAGATGTGCAATAGATTTTTTGCATTAAATGTGTCGTTCAAGGAGATCGTATGAAATACACGTCCAAGCTCATTTACACCCTTATCTTTATGCTGGGTATCGGCTTTGCCATCGCTCAGCCTGTTTCTGGCGGTAGTGCCGTAATGCTGGGTTACCAGGAATTCCCCATTGCCAGCATCGACAATATGTTCATCCCCTTCAGCAATCCCTCGCTGCTGGGAACCGGAAACGCCAATGGCGTCGGCCTCGCCTATTTGAATGATGATGCCAAATGGCAGAATCACTACTGGATTTTTGCCAATGGCGAGAACATCAGCTATATCTACGAGAACGATCACGACAAGAATTTCCACACCCTGGCCACGGGATTCCAATTATTCCCCGCCAATCTCCTCCCCAATTTCTATGCAGGCACCAATTACCACTGGGCTGAGGGCGCTTTCGAAGATGGCCTCTTTCGTAGCGGCCTCACCTATCGTCCCTATGACGCTGCATCCATGGCCTTCACCTGGGATAACCCCATGGGTGGCAAGCCCTATTACCGCGGTGGTTTAGCTCTGCGACCCCTTGCCTATCTTAAAGATCTGGAAGCCCACCGTCTGGAGCTTTCCCTCGATGCCAATTATGCCCCAGGCGATGATGGTGATTACCAGATTTTCAAGCCTATCCTGGGAGTTCAAACCGAGCTGCTGGACGGCATCAAGTTTGGCGGAACCTACAATCTGGAAGAGGAAACCGCGCTCTTCAATTTCAGCATCCGCCTGAATAAGATTGAAACCGGCGGACTGCTGCGTACCAAGGATCTGGATGATTACGGCATCGCCTGGCTGCATGCCACCGATCTTAATTTCAAGCCCTTCCTGGGGATCACTCCTCCCAAATGGTACGATATGAAGCTTGGCGGCAAAGTCCTCAGCTACCGCGCTCCCAAATACGAAATTGGCCCCATCAAGCTCTATGACTCCAAGGACAAATCCATCGAGAGCATCATCGCCACCCTGAATAAGGCCAAAGACGATCCCGCCATCGATGGCATATTGCTAAAAAATCCCTCCTTCAGCACTTCCCTGGCCTTGCAGCAGGAATTGATCACCGCCTTCAAAAACTTCAAATTCAGCGGCAAACAGCTTAGCTTCTATTATGACAATATCGGCAACGCAGGCTACATCTTTGCCGCCTCCATTGCCGACAAGATTTACCTCAATCCCATGGGCAGCATCGACCTGCGGGGCCTGGCCATCTCCAGTCCCTACCTGAAAAATCTGCTGTCCACCCTGGGTATCGAAACCATGAATTTCCGTAGCCATAAATACAAAAACGCCGGAAATATGTTCTCCGAAACGGAAATGACCGAGGCCGAACGCGAAGTTTATAGCTCCATCCTGGATAGTTTCTGGGCAGAAATGGTTAAAAGCCTGGACGAAGGCCGCGGTTCACGCCTCTCCGAATCCGCCTCCAAGATCATCGAAAACGGCCCTTACTACCTGGCTACCGATGCTCTGAATAAAGGCCTGGTGGACAAGCTGATCTATGAAGACGAACTGAATAAACAGCTTAAGAAAGACTTCAGCTATTCCAGAAGCGTGGCCTCTCTGGATACTTATCGCAGCTACGACTGGTCGCAACCCAAAGAAACTCAGATCGCCGTTATCTACGCCAGCGGTAATATCGTGATGGGCAAAGGCACTCCCGGAACCAAAATCGCCCACGCCAGCACCGTAAAAATGATCCGCGAAGCACGCACCAACAAAGCTTACAAAGGCATCATCCTGCGCGTGGACAGCGGTGGCGGCAGTGCTCAGGCCAGCGATATCATCCTGCGCGAATTGGAGCTGGCGCAAACTGAGAACAAACTCCCCGTGGTAGTCTCCATGGCCGGAG
>JAGOGT010000137.1 GCA_017996595.1 Candidatus Cloacimonadota bacterium | reverse complement strand
CAGCAAACCGGCGGAAACTATATGGCCGATGGCATCGGAGCCGCCATGCAAACCACCCTGGTGTATCAGGAAAATGGCAATAACCAGACCAATGTGAATACCCGTATGCAAAACTATCTGGGTATTCAGAATTACCATGTGGTGGCGGATCCCAATAATACCTATATCGATCACATCGATTGCTGGGCCAAACTTTTGGCTCCGGATAAGATTCTGGTGCGCAGTGTTCCCACCAGCCATGCCCAATATGACGAGATCGAAGCGGCAGCAAATTACTTTGCCACGCATAACAACTCCTGGGGTTATCCCTATCGGGTTTATCGTGTTAATACGCCTTCCAACCAGCCATATACAAATTCTTTAATACTAAACAAGCGGGTATTTGTTCCTACGGTGGGTGGAGCCTATGATGCCGCAGCCCTGCAGGTTTATCGCGATGCCATGCCAGGCTATGAAGTGATCGGAGTTCCCCAGGCCAGTTCCACGCCTTGGGAATCTACCGATGCCCTGCATTGCCGTACTCGTGAAATTCCGGATAAAGAGATGCTGCATATCGCGCACATGCCTAAGCATGGAATCGTGGATCTGGCTGATAGTCTGCTTTTTAATGCGGATATAACTGCTCATAGCGGCCAGCCGCTCTATTCCGATTCGCTATATATAAGCTATAAAATTGCCGGAAGTGCCTGGCAGCAAAGCATGCTCTATAACCAAAGCAGGAATAGCTTTACGGGCTGGATTTCAGGCTATGCCCCCGGAGATACCATTCGCTACTATATCCATGCCGCCGATCAATCGGGACGCAGCTATGACCATCCTGTTTTTGCCGCTCTGGATCCCCATCTCTTTGTGATTCAGCCTGATCAGGAAGCTCCCGCAATCGCGCATACCCCACTCACCACTATTTCAAATCAAGCCCAGCCGGTTAGCTTCATTGCCACCGTGACCGATAATATGGCCGTAAGCCAGGTGCTTTTCCGCTATCGCATTGATAATGGCCCCAGTTTGCAGATACCCATGGATCCTCTGGGGAATAACATGTATATTTTCCAGTTCTATACAGCCTTCGAGCCCCAGGATGAATATCTGTATTACAGCTTTCTCGCCTATGATAATGCCAATCCGCCCAATATGCAAATGGCTCCCCCTGATGATGCCTGGTGGCAAGTGGAAGTGGAAACCACCGCTCTGTCGGATAGCCATGCTCCCGGCGTGGAAGGGATCAGAGCCGTGTATCCCAATCCCTTCAATCCCCTGAGTTCCGGCGCGATGACCATCGCCTATGCGGGAAGAGCGAATATTCCTTGCATGTTGAAAATATTCAACATCAAGGGGCAGCTTGTGCATGAAGCTAAAGGCCATACGCAGAGCGGAACAAAGCAGGATTTCCGGTGGAACGGCAAAGACCTGAATGGAAATTATGCCACAAGCGGTTTGTATTTTATCCAAATCTCCAGTGGCAGCCAAACGCATAAATCCAAGCTAATAATAACGAAATAGGGTTTCGTAGATAAGCAGCTAACGGAATAATGAGTAAAAACGTAAAATTGTTCTTGACACAAAAACGGAAATCATTATTCATGTACTCAGCCTACAGACCCTACATAGAATGCCCTCCGAGCAGTGGGGATGCCGCCCGGCATTCCCCACTGTATTTTTTTAAGCAGAAATTACAGGAGTTCTAAATGCTACTACGCTATCTGTTTGTCTCTTTAGTCATCGTGCTAATGCTTAGCCCCCTCTTCGCCGCAGCCCATTTTGTGGCCCGCATCGATAATCCCCTGCCGCAAGACCTCATCCGCTTTCAATTGGAAGAAAAAGACATCTGTGCCTATCATCCGGGACTTTACCTGGATCTGCTTCTAAATGCCGCAGAATTTGAACAGCTGAAACAGGAATTCCCCACGTTGCACATCACCCAAAGCGAGGCCCAGCTGAAAGCCAATCTGGTGTCCGGAACCAGAGACATCCCCGGATACCGTGATTATCAGGATGTGGTGGACGAGCTGATGCAACTGCAGGCTCTATATCCCTCTCTGGTGCAAACTTCTGTGATCGGCACCGGCTGGGGAGCTGTTTATAACGACCAAAACTACAGTGCCTATGCCAATTTTGATCATCAGCTCTGGGCAGTGAAGCTCTCGGATAACGTTCAGGTACATGAAGATGAGCCGGAATTTTACTTTGTGGGTGCACATCATGCCCGCGAACCCATCAGCACCGAAGTGAGCATGGCCATTCTGATTCACCTGCTGGAAGGGTACAACTCCGATCCCCAGATCACCAATATCGTAGATAACTCGCAGATCTGGTTTGTACCTCTTTTGAATCCCGACGGGCATAAGATCGTGCTTGATCAAACCGACGTGTGGTGGCGCAAGAACCTCATCGACAATAATGGCAATCACAGCATAGATTTGGGAGATAGTGGTAACGGGCCCGATGGCACCGATCTGAACCGAAATTATGGCTATGAATGGGGCTATATGAGCGCTTCCGGCAATCCCGGCAGCATCACCTATCACGGCAGCGAAGCTTTTTCCGAGCTGGAAACCCAGGCACTGCGGGATCTGATGAATGCCCATCGCTTTGTTGCCGGAATCGGCTATCATTCCTATGGGCAATATGTGCTCTATCCCTTTGGCTACATGTATGATATCCTATCTCCGGATAATACCGAACAGCAGGCTCTGGCTCAGGCGATGGCGGCAACCATTCCTTCGATCACCGGCTCCGGAACCTATACTCCCATGCCTTCTTACAGCCTCTATCCCGTAAGCGGCAGCCTTGACGACTGGGCTTATGCCACGCATGGCACCTTTGCCCATACCATCGAAATGGGTACGGAATTCATCCCTCCCGCCCAGGACATGCAATCTATAGTAAACAATAACCTCACCGCTGCCAGGATCATGCTGCAGCGTCCCAATACCAAAACCCTGAAAGGGCATGTAACCAATGCCCTCACCGGTGAAGCTCTATCCGCACGCCTTTTTGTGCATGGCATCGACGACAATCCCCTCATGGTGCATCAAAGTACGTCTGATAGCCTCTTCGGCAGTTTTCTGCGTTTTTTGCCGGTTGGCACTCATGAAGTGACCTTCAGCAAACCTGGCTTTATTTCCCAAACGCAACCGGTTACCATCACTGCCGATGCTCCCACCCTTCTGGATATTGCCATGCTTCCGGTGGAACCAATGATGCTCCAGATTCGCATTACCGATATGGCGGGGAATCCCTTGAGCAATGCGGTGCTCACCTTTGCAGAAAATGACATAAACTCCTTACCCAGCGATGCGGATGGCCTTATATTCATCCCCAATTTCTACCCCGGCTTTTATCGCTATAGCATCAGCTGCCCCGGATATGAGCAATTGAACCGCATGGAGGAACTGCTTTCCAATAGCCTCCAATTCAGGCTGGGATCCGATCCGGAGATCACGGATAACTTCGAAACCGACCTCACTATCTGGCAAACTACGGGAACCTGGGGGCGCTCTTCCGCCCAACCCCATTCTGGAGGCTTCAGCCTTACAGACAGCCCCACAGGTAATTACGGGAATAACGTAAATAGCAGCTGCCGCCTAATCCAACCCCTTAATCTCACCGGTGCTTTAAACGCCAATCTGCAATTCTTTGCCAAGTTCAATATCGCCCTGGATGGTGATTATTGCGAGCTTGCCTATTCCACCAATGGTGCGTCCTGGAAATATCTGGATCACTTCAATGGCGCCTCAGACTGGCAGTTTTATTCTTACAACCTGAATCACTTCCTGGGCGGACAGCTCTATCTTCGCTTCCAGATGAAATCTGGCTACAGCGGCAGCGGAGATGGAATCTACATTGATGATCTGATGATCTTTGTTAGCGCCAATCCTACTCCTTCCATAGATGAAATTGCCCCTCCGCTTCATATTAATCTTAGTGCCGGGCCCAATCCCTTCCGTGAGCAGCTCAACTTTAAAATCCAGGGAACAAAAGGCATCACCGCACCCCTTAGCCTGACCATTTATAATCTTAAGGGACAACTGGTGCGCGAGCTTTATAACCGCCGCCCCGAGGCCATGGATCTACCTGTAAGCTGGGATGGCCGCGATTCCCAAAACCAGCCTTGTGCCAGCGGGATCTATTTTGCTCGCCTCAGCATTGCGGGTAAGACCATCAAATCTCTGAAAACCGTACTCATAAAATAGGAGGCCAGGCAGTCTTGGACGAAATCAGAATCGAGAATATTAGCAAGGATTTTGACGGCTTTGTAGCCGTGGACAACGTATCCCTGAGCATCAAAAGCGGGGAGTTATTTTCCTTTTTAGGCCCCAGCGGTTGTGGCAAAACCACTCTGCTGCGCATGATCGCCGGCTTTGAAATCCCTTCCCAGGGACGCATCACCATCGGTAATCA
>JAGOGT010000136.1 GCA_017996595.1 Candidatus Cloacimonadota bacterium | reverse complement strand
TCATCCACCTGCTTCTTTATATGCTGCAGCTTGAATACTTCCACCAGATACAGCAAATCACTGAGCAGTACTCCCTTGTCCAAACGCTCCGAGGGAATCAGATTCACCTGTCCGCCAAGCTCATCGGGATCGAAGATCACAACCTCATAGCCAAGCTGGACAAGGCTTACCGCGGCGCCAATGCCTGCAGGACCGGCACCCAGCACGGCTACTTTTTTGCCCAGGGGACGGGGATGAGCAAATTCGGGAACCTGATGCAGCTCTCTGGCTTTGCGGATAATGGCTGCCTGCACTTCCGGGATGCGAATAGGAGTGTCAAAACCCTCATGCGAGCAAGCCTGAACGCAATGGTAATCCGGGCATACGTTGCCACAGATTCCCCCCAGGGGATTGCTGGAAAGGATTATCCCTGCGGCGCGTTTGAAGTCCGAAGGCCTTCCCAGGGCTGCCGCCATCATAAAATCTGCTGGAGAGCAATCGCAGGGGCAGGCAGTTTTGCAAGGTTTGGTTTCGCAGTATTCACAGCGGCGGATTTCGCTGAAAAGTTGGGCATCGGTCATCATCTTTCCTCCCGGATCGGTTTATTTGGCATTATTTCTTATAGATGGGGAACCCGGAACAACTGCTCCGGGTTCCTTGATTGTATAGGTTCAGGTGTTATCTTTAATCTACGATATGGCCCTTACCTACGCCGCGGACTTTGCAGCCCAGGCCTTTGTAGGTATGCACCGTGGCATCGGACAGGAAGTTTGAGCAATCCACGATGAGGGGCTTGGTTTTGCAGATCGCCAGCAGTTCCTTGGGATCCAGCTTTTTATATTGGGAATGTCCAACGGCAAAGATCACCACATCGGCATCGGGAAGAACATCATTCAGGTCGTTATGCACATGGATTTCTTCCAGTTCCGGCCAGGCTTCCACGTAAGGATCGTGGGCTTTCACCACGGCCAGATCTTTGCGCAGGAATTCCACCAGCACCTTGGAAGGACTGTGACGCGTATCGCCCACATCTTCCAGATAGGAAACGCCTAGCACCGCGATCTTGATGTTTTTCAGCTCCGGATACACTTTCTTGATGATCTCAATGGTATGCAGAGGCATGGTGTCATTAATATTCACGGAATTGATGGCAACCTTCAGCTGTCCATCCACTCCAAAGAGCGCGCCCATCGCCCAATTTGCCAGCACGGGATCCTTGGTGAGGCAATATCCGCCTACGCCCAGGGAAGGACGCAGCAGGTTGTCATGAGTACCTTTGCGCTTGCGGATGGCATCGCGAACCTTGAAGATATCCACGCCGATCTCTTCCGCAAAGCGTGCCCATTCCAGGGTTAGCGCAATATTGGTAGCTCTATAGGAATTCTCCATGGTTTTGGCCAATTCGCTGGCGTTGGTATTGTCCAGCTGGGTGAGTGGATAATTTTCCACATCCAGCACATTACTCAGAAATTCACGGCAAAGTTCGATGCTTTTGGCATTCACGCCGGAGAAAACTCTCCAGAAATCGCGGATGGAAGCAACGTATTTGGCGCCTGGCATCACACGTTCGTAAGAATGCGCCACCAGGGGAGGATTGGCTTTGATATCGATTCCGCGCTTGGTGAATTCTTCTTCCAGAATGGGTTTCACTACCTTTTCGCAGGTTCCGGGCGGGACAGTGGTTTCCACCAAAACCAGGCAATCCGGTTTGATATTCTGGCCCAGGGTTCGGATCCCTTCACGGAAGGCGGTAATGTCGCAATAGCCTTTTCCGGCATCGCCAAAAGCGGGCTTGGTGGCATCGAGCTGAATATCCACCACCACTACATCAACAAAGGTATATACAAAATCATCGGCAGTGGCACGGAAGTTCTTTTTTTCCACCACGGTACGATGGAAAATCTCTGGCACTTCGGGATCGGATGAACTCACCGGCGGGATGCCGCTATTGATCACCGGCACCTTCCAATATGAACGCTTGGACGCACGCTGGTGTCCATGCACGTAATAATAGGGCTTGCCGTCTTTATCGGTGGCATCGGCCACCACAGTGGCCATCACGCAGCCCACGAATCCCAAACCTTGTACAGCAACAATTTTACGCCCCATAGCGCGTTGTTCAGCAGTGATTTTCTTCAGGGTCTCCCGTTCCATAATCGCTTCTTCTTCGGTAGGGAGCTTGTATTCCTTGCCATCGGGTGCTATCGACACTTTAAGCATATTCCCGTTTTCTCCTTAGTTATTTAGAATTTTAGCTTGAATTATAAGCTTTTAAAGGTGCTATCCCTGTCAAGAAAATTCTGAAAATGCAGGAAGAGCTGAGGATGCTGCCGAGGACTCTGCATATATGCTCACCATGCGGTGCCCATGCGATCCCCGGGCAATTGCCTGGGCATCACATGGGCATCTCCTGAGAAGCGACTTGGGATAATGCCTGGTTCATTGAATGAAGAATGAAAGCTGCATAGGGGAATGAAGCAAGCGATCCGGAGGTTCCCCTTACTACTCACAGTGGAACTCTCACAGCTTGCTCTCACAGCGAAACTCTCACAGCCCCGCTCTCACTCCCTACATAACGTATTTTACGCCAATCCCCACAGAGCGCTGTGTTTCTTTCAGCCAGTTCACATGGCCGTTGTTGTTTTTGTCCTTGTAGCGTTCCTGATATTTGGCGATGGCATACCATCTGCGCTTGGAGACGCGGAAGGTGGCTTCGGCCTTTATTTCGGCATTGTGTTCATTCAAGCGGGCGATGGACATGCGCGGGGCATTGGTTTTGCTATAGGCCAGCAGGCAGCTTTCCAGCCTCTTGTATTGGGTGTCCACCCATAGTTTCAGCCAGATTGATTTGCCATTTTCCAGGTCTTTACCGAACACGTTTTGCCAGGCGAAATAGGCCTTCATGCGATTGAAGAGATAGGCATTGATGCTGCCATTCCAGCCGTGAGAGGCTTTGCGGCTTTGCAGGGCATCTTCTTTGGAAATAAAGACTTCCAGGGTGTCCACCGGCTGAAAAGCCCGCTCCTCTTCATAGTATTTATCGAAAAAGGCCGGCTCGAATTTCTTTCCATAGATGCGATATTCCAGATTCACTTTCAGGTTTTTGATTTCTGCAAAGATTCCGGGTAAAATAACTCCCGTACCGTTGTGCGCGATGTGTGCCAATTCAAAATACTGGCCCAGGGTGAATTTTTCTTTTTTTATCAGAGGCAGGGTGTAGGCAAATCCCCAAACCGAGATGGGATCGCTGTCATAGCTATCGATATCGATGGAATCCGCTTCGCTGGCGACGTATTTCAGATTGCCATATTGATTGCGATCCACCACCATGCTGATTCCCACTTCCAGATCTTTCAAAATCTTCAGCGTGGAATCAGGAATGGGTTGACAGCGTGCTGCCAGGGACATGATTTGATTTTTGCGGACATTGGAAGAAAATAGCTCAAAGCTGGGCTTTAGCGGCCAATGGGGCTGAGCTCCGATCATCAAACCTGTATTACGCAGTTCCGGATAGAGCCGCATATTGGAATAATCCCTCATCACGAGGCCATTGCCCATGGTAACTCCGGGAAAACCTCCCAAATGCACAAAGAGCGGCTCTCCCTTTTTGGCATAGCGCATGTAGTAAATCTTGTCCAGCACGTCATCCAGATGATCCCAATCCTTTTTGCGCAGATGATAGTGATCTTCATCGAAGAGGAAATCCAGGTCGATACCCATGCCGATTTTCCAGAAGCCAAATTCCTGAATGAGGCGCGCCTGATAGAACTTCAAGGAGTCGATCTTTTCCACGCCTACCATTCCCGAAGCGCTGTAACGGGTTTTGGCCTTCACCGCAAAGGGGACTTCCTGAGCGGCTAGAAATAGGGGGATAAGCAGTAAACATAAAAACCATATTTTTTTCATGATTTCCTCACTAAGGTGATGAAATTAGGTAAATTATCATAATATATAGTCCAAGCTTTTCCATAGTCGCCAGCATAAATGAGCTTCCATAACCTGTCAATTGCTTTTTAAGGGAAGGGGGAGAAGGGAACAGGGAAAAGTGCGTAGTGGCGGTTTCCAAACCGCCATAACAACCAGCAAAGCTGACAGTTTCTTTTCAACACAGAGAAAAGCAGAGTTTGCCAGAGAAAAACAGAGGTAAATAACAAAGAGTAAAAGAGGAAAGAGAAAAAAATAACAAAGAGTAAAAGAGGGAAGAGAGAAAAGAGTTTCCATCAAATTCATCTGCGTTCTATAAATCAGGTACATCAGGTTGATCAGGTTCTCAGAGTTCTATTCTTTATCCGCGTCATCTGCGTTCTATAAATCAGGTACATCAGGTTGATCAGGTTCTCAGAGTTCTATTTTTTATCCGCGTCATCTGCGTTCTATAATCAGGCAAATCAGGTTGATCAGGTTCTCAGAGTTCTATTCTTTATCCGCGTCATCTGCGTTCTATAATCAGGCAAATCAGGTCGATCAGGTCATCAGAGTTCTATTCTTTATCCGCGTCATCTGCGTTCTATAAA
>JAGOGT010000135.1 GCA_017996595.1 Candidatus Cloacimonadota bacterium | reverse complement strand
GAGCGGATAGGCAATAGTAAGCATGAAGAATCCCTGCAGCAGAAACACCTGCAAGTAGCTGCGCAGCACCCAGTTTTTACCCCAGTCTTTTCGCCACTGCGCATAGCGGAAGTCCTCGCTTTTGCCCCGATTGCGGGTGTAAATATACTGTGCCAGCCGCATACCCCAGATCAGCACCAGGCAAATCATAAGCAGCATTCTGGCTGATGCCGCAGGTACCAGCAGCAAGCTAACTGCTATAATAACAATGAATCCCTGCCCCCAGGCAATATCCACAATGTCATTCTTTTTGATCGCTATGGCCAGGAAGAAGAGCAGATTCATGTAGATGAATACTGCGGCTACCACTTTAATAATCAGATCAATGCTGTTCATAAGCTACTCCAATTGCCACTGCGCCGGGTCCATTGTGCACTCCTACCACTGGAGACAGGGGCATTATCCAGGCAGGCTTTTTGCCTGTCATGGCAGTTAAGATGTCTGCATATTGCTGAGCCCGCTCTTCTGCTTCGGCATGCACGATGGCATATTCCCAAATGGGGCGGCTCTGCATTTCATTTTTGATGATGTGGATGATCTTATTCATATTGCGGGCGCGGCTGAAGCTCTTGCCATAGACCAGGGCTTTGCCTTCCTTATCCAGCGACACGATGGGCTTCAGATTCAAAACTGCGGCAATGAACCCTGCCAGAGGGGGAACTCTGCCACCCCGCACCATATATTTCAGCGTATTGATATCCGTATAGATGGTAGTATTTTCGCTCCAGACAGGGGCTTGCTGGATTATCTCCTCGAAGCTCATGCCTGCCTCGATTGCCCTGGCCACGCGATAGGTCATCAGCCCTTCGGTAACCGAAAGCTGCTTGGAATCGATCACCGCCACTTTATCCGGATAGTCCTTGGATGCTTGTGCCAAAGAGCTGCGATAGATGCCGCTGAGTTTATCCGATAGATGCACGGCGATAACCCTTTCATAGCTGCCTGCAGCCAGGTCCAGGGCAGTTTTTACCGCCAGGGGTGAAGGCTGGCTGCTGTGCGGATGGATGGGATCCTTACGCAGCAAGGGGTAAAAGCCTTTTGAGGTGAGATTCAGCTTGTCCAGGTAAGACCTGGTGCCGAAATTGATGCCAAAGGGAATCTGCACGATATGATAGTGATCCAATAGCTCCAGAGGCAGGTCTGAAGCACTGTCCGTAACCATGCCGATGGGGAAAGTGGGCTCATGGCTCAGTTGATATTGGCGCAGCATATCATCCACCTTGGCTCCGCTCACTTCGCCAAACTTGAAGAGCTCCGCAAATACCCTATCTGGTTCATTGGTATGGATATGCAAATGCAGCTTATCCTCGCCTCCGGCCATAATAAAGGAATCGCCCATGGCACCGATGCTGCCCTTGATGAGATTTGTGGAGCAGCTAAATCCGCTCAAAATGGCTTCTGTGCAATAACGGTACTTATCGGGAGCGCCGGTATGGGCTTCACTGGCATCCACAGCGGTGATATTTAGCGGAGTCGTGTCCCTGGTGCGCAGTGAGCCTTTGTGGATGTAATCCATAATGCCTTCCAGGAAGCTTACAAAGCCACTTGCTCCGGCATCCACCACTCCCGCATCGGCCAATACTTTCAGCTTATTGGGGGTGTCCTTTAAGGATTGGCGTGCCGCTATCAGCGATTCGCTAAGCGCATGCAGGAAGTCCGGAGTTTTCTGGCTTTGCTCCACCAGGTTTTCCGCCCATTCGCGGATCACGGTGAGCATCGTGCCTTCCACTGGGTTCATCAATGAGGAATAGAGGTAGCTAACCGCTTTATGCGCACTATCGGCAAAGTGTCTGATGCTAAGCGCTCCCTTTTCGGGAAGTTCGCGGCTAAGGCCATGCAGGTATTGGGCAAAGATGATTCCGGAATTGCCTCTGGCCCCGCTTAAAGCTGCATCGGCCACAGAATTGATGGTTTCCTTCATGCTTTGCACGCTGCGGCTGCTCTCCATGATGGCTTTCATGGTTAGCGCCAGGTTGCTACCTGTATCCGCATCGGCCACGGGAAATACGTTGATTTTGTTTAAGTAAGCCTGATTCTGGATTACCCTTTTGCCGCCTGCAATTAGCGCCCTGAAAAACCTCTTGCCATCCAGATATTTGATATGCGCGCTCATATCACCACACTTGGGGCAGTTTTTTGATCTTGCAGGTGTTATAGCCCATTGTGTCCAGCCTGGCAATGATTCCGGCATAATCTTCTTCCGCAATGGTGCTAGTGCGGCTCATGATCCATAGCCATTTACGGTTTGGCACCCCAATCACGGTATAGCGATAGTCCTCTGCCAGATCAATAATCAGGTAGGCAGCCCAAAAAGGCCAGAGGAATTGTACCCGCCATTCGGCATTGGTTTTTTTATTGTGCACCCTGGCCCGGGGATGCATCACTTTCTTTTTTCCGGTGGGGCTATCTTTATGGAAAGTATAGGTAATCCCGATAGTTCCATCTTCTTTCAGGGCATAGCTTTCGATGCCATTGGCGGTGTTCTTTTCGATAAAATTGGGAAGGATGGCAATCACATACCAATCCCCCATAAAACGCTGCAAATCAACCCTGGGAACCGTATCATGATTTCGGCTGCAGCCCAAAAGCAGCAGCGGGATGAGTAGCAGTAGTAACCGCATCATTTTAGTGCCGCTTCGATGGCTGCTATCACGCTTTTGTCTGTAGGCTTCACGTTGGGCGCAAAGCGATCGATGATCTTGCCTTCGCGGGAGATGAGAAACTTCGTGAAATTCCAGCTGATCTTACCGCTGTGCTTGGGGTTGCTGGCCTTATCAGTGAGATATTTATACAGCGGATGGATATTCTTGCCGCGCACGCTGATTTTTTCGAACATGGGGAAGCTTACCCCATAATTCAAACGGCAGAATTCTCCTATTTCCTCATTGGTTCCGGGTTCCTGATTCATGAAGTTATTGGCTGGAAAGCCCAAGATCACCAGGCCTTGATCCCCATAAGTTTTGTATATATCCTGCAGATCGTCATATTGCTTTGTAAATCCGCATTTACTGGCGGTATTAACGATCAGTACCACCTTGCCCTTGTATTCACTCAGCTTTTGGGCTTTGCCGGAGATGGTGTTTACTTCGTAGTCGTAGATGCTTTTTGCTTCCAACATGGTGCTAACTCCTGTTATAATTATCATTAATGCGATGCAAACTGCTATATAAATGGCTCTTACAATCATTTTCCGCTCCCTGGTTATACATATTATCTGGGGATAATATAGTCAACTTTCGGAAGCAGCAAAGATGAGCTTTGAGGGTCAGGTTCATGATAGAGGAAGAATTGTGCTTACATAGAGCCTTCTGGTGCTTACCTGGACTGGCTCCCAAGAACCTCCTGTGGATTTCACCAGAGGCGATGGAGAAGCAAGGCCTGAAGCACTCACCGGGTATTATGGAAGCTGTGGTTTTAAGGCTAAGGCGGTGGATAACATGGACTATTTGGGAACCATAGAAAAAAGCCAGCGCTATGCCGCTTTTTGCTTCATCTTTCCTACCTTTCACGAGGCCGATATCAGGCACCTGAATCCTCATAGCCTGGCGCTTCATAAATATTTGCTTGCTTGTTTATTGGAATGAGTTATTATCTTTGTGTGGGACTTAGTCCCGCCTGAATCGTTTTTATCTCGCGAATTGTATATTTATGCCAATATATAGGAGGTAAGATGAAAAAGTTACTTTGCACCGCCCTCTGTCTGATCCTCTTGATCGGAGTCATCTCCGCACAGGAGATGATTCCCGTTAAGAGCAAACAGGCAATCGAAACACCCCGGGGTATCCGGAATGTGCCATCCCGCACCGTGCCGGAATATACCTTCTCCAGGTTGCCCAATCCGCTGCTCACCTCATATTACGATTATATGATCGGCAGCTACAATGGTATGCCGCTCAGGGTAATCCCTCAAAATGTCGGAGGTGGCTATTTTTTGACCTATCACGGACGCAGAACAGCCACCGGAACGCGTCGGGTTTTTTATGCTCATCTGGATTCTCAGGGTAATATGATCAACAACAGTGAGATCACTGCCGATAACGTGGCCGAAGGCTATCCTACGATTGCGGTTGATCCCGTTAGCGGTAAGCCTATGTATGCCTGGCATGCCAATGGTGATGCGGATACTCAAAATGAAACCCGCTTCACATCGGATGCCTTTCTCGATGGACTATCGGGACTCTTCAATGATGTGATTAATGTGATCGACAATCCCATCACTATCACTCCTCCCGGAGGAACTGCTACCCTGGACAACGAATTTATCTGGCCTACCGCCACTATCGGACCCTCTCCCGTGGCTGGAAAGCGCAGAATTTACGTGGTGGCGCGTAATTACATCAGCCATATTTCGATCCCTTCCGAAAATATGTATCTGAAGTATGCGGATTTTGATGCCTCCGATATCGAGAATGGCGTTACCTTGAATTGGAGTTCCAATACCATTCCGATTCTGGATG
>JAGOGT010000134.1 GCA_017996595.1 Candidatus Cloacimonadota bacterium | reverse complement strand
TTTCTGGGTGCTGGATAGCTCCGCTCCCTGGATGTTCTACAGAGTTATCGCAGAGCAATATCTCCCCTCCAGGGGTGCTAAGTGAGCGCTTTTTTCCCCTTCTGATCCTGCTGCTGCTACGCCTGGTTTCATATTTGCCGGATACTGCTCAGCCTGCATGCTGAAGATTATACACGGCTTGAAGTCCAAATCGCCAATAAGATATTCTATAAGAAATAGTTTGTTTTGGCGATTTAAACTCCAATGCCTCAATTGAGCTAAACATAGTAGGGGCGATCCGGCGGGTCGCCCTTTTTTACTTAACTCCAGTGTCTTATCAGGACAGTGGAGTGGCTTGCTTTTTTACTCTGCGGTAATCGCGCAGAGAAGTTAGCGACGCCAGGGCAAAGAATCCCGCTGCCACCACAAAAACCGCGGTGATATTAAAGATTTTCAGCAGCGAATAGCCCAGCACCGGAGCAATCAAACCCCGGATACCGGTCATGGTTACATGCACCCCCTGATACAGCGAGGCATCTTCCTTACCGGCAAAAAAGATGGAGCTCATGTTCCAGGCAACATTAACTGCCGACATCGCCACACCAAAGATCAGATAGGCCACAAAAACGATCAGCACCGGAATCAATCCTTCCCCTGCCCACAGCGAAGAAACCACGAAGAGCAGCGGAAACACCATCAGCAATGCAAAGCTGCGGCTGATGAATTTGAAGGGATGAATGTGGTCGTGCATCTTACCCAGATAGGGGCTGAGGAACAGCATGCCGACTTGTGACAAAATACCCTTGGCCAGAAAGTTATGCGTGTAGCTAAGGTGCAGCACATCCACCAGATAGATGGGAATAATGGGCTGCATCATAATGAAACCCATGCCGTAGATGGAGAAATTGCGCTCGAAAGCGGCAAAGGGCTTATTCTCCTTCAAAACCTTAAAAGTGCGTTGCAGCGGCTCCAGCAGCAGATTGCGCCATTGAATACCTCTGCAAGCGGGGTTTTCGGGAGGTTCCTGAATGCGGATAATGGAAAGAATGATGCAATAGATAAAGCCGCAAATTCCGGTGCCAAAGAGAATCCAGTGATAGCTCTCCTCATGCAAATCCAGCAGGCGTCCCGCAGTAAAAGTGATGATAATCGAGATCACCATGCCGAGGCTGAGGGTGTAGCCAAAGATCTTGGCTCTGCGGGTGCTATCGATATTCTTCTGGAAAATGCTGTTCTGCGCGGGGATCAAGAGGGAATTTGCGGAAAACATCAGCGCCAGCAGCACCAGATATTCGTTCATGGTGGTAATCCAGATCCCCAGCACCAGGCTGAGCCGGCCTATCAAACCCGCGCCGATAAAGAAGCGCGACTTATGACAGGACTGCTCAAAAATCCTGCCCCACCAGATGGAAAAGAGATTGGAAATCGGCCAGATCATGGTCATCACCATCAGCTGCCAATCCTGAGCGTGCAGAGCCTTGCGGGCAATTATATCCTGCGTTTGGGCCAGGCTTTGCACCACGCCATTGAAGAGCGCCGCAAATAGCAGCAGCTCCACACTGCGTCGTTCCATGGGGCTTAGTTTGCTGAGTTTCAATGTTCCATCCTTGGATGCCTTTTTCTATGAAGGCATTTTACTGTCAACAAAATCCATAAGTGGGGATGTGGAAGGGCGAAAGAGTGGAAAGGGGAAAGGGTGAAACCTGGTACATTATGCCCTATGCTCTTTGTTATCTCTTTTCTCTTTTACTCTTTGTTAATTATCGTTTATCTCTTTCACCCTTGCTAACTATCACCTCTGATTTTCTCTGTGTAAAAAAAGAATAGCACGCGCATGATTGATTGTAGTGAATAACAGAATTTGCGTTCTTCTCTCTTTGTCCAAAGTTTTCTCCCTGTATTATCTCATCCATAATCCTTGCCCATGTGATGACCATGTGATGCCCATGTTAATGCCCGGGGATCGCATGGCTCTCGAATTGCAAACGTCCTCGTTTGCAAAGCGACGCAGTCGCTTGTTCTTCATATCTTATGGCAGTACTATTTCCCTATTCTAGTGATAATGAGTGTACAAACATTAACCCATTAACCCATTAACCCAGGAGTTATCTCGCCTAACGCCTAACGTCTAACGCCTAACGCCTAACGCCTAACGTCTAACGCCTAACGTCTAACGTCTAACCCACTAACCCTACAGCACCTTCACCCGGATCTCTCTGGCAATGCGGCGATCCAGCACATAGCGGGCATCTCCCACGGCAATAATCACATTGGGCTGAGCTAAATCATTGCGAAACATCTCAATGTGCACGCCTTGCACCAGGCCCCGTTCAATGGTAGGCAGATGACGGTTACAGGTAATAATGGCGGTGCTTCCCTCCAGAAGTGAATCCAGACCGAGGCAAGTACCGTGAGGATTGTTACAGGCTCTGCGTCTGCCGCCAAACATCCGTCCAAAGTTCCGCAGACGCACCCGATTACGATTTGATAGCATGATGCTGTCCTATTTTTTTTAAGTTAATGTAGATAAGGGTGAAGAATCCCAAGCCCAGGGCATACCAATAGAGAGATGCGTAACTGAATGCCAGGCTTTGATATACTAAAGTGGCGATCATCCAGGCCAGCGCGGTGAGATAGGCAAAGGCAAAAAGCGTCCATTTATAGCCATGCTCTTTGAAAAGCATGGTAAGTGCTGCCGCACAAGGCGAATAGAGCAGCACAAAGATCAGATAGGCCAGCGCGGAGGCAGTGCTTCCAAAACCGGCTTTCAGCTTTGCTTCATAGTTGGGAGCTGCGCTTTCCGCCCCATCCGCATGCTCCTGCTGATAAAGGCTTTGCAGGGTGCCTACAATCGCTTCCTTGGCAAAAACTCCGCTTATCAAAGCCACCGAAGCAGGCCAATTATCGCTTTTCACTCCCAACGGAGCAAGAACAGGGGTGATGGCCTTGCCGCTTAGCTCCAGAATCGAACTTCTCTCGCCATGAGGTCCCACCGGCAAAGTGATCACCTGTAGCAGGTTGATAATCACGATCACCAGCAGGATGGTCTTGCCAGCGCGCAAAATGAAGTCCTTCAGCCGATGCCAGGTATGCAAAAAGATGCCATTGAAGGTGGGCACATGATAGGGTGGCAATTCCATCACGAAATTGCCCGGCTCACCGCTGAAGATGGTCTTTTTCAGCATCAAACCCGTTATCAGCGCCATCAGAATCCCGAAAAGATAGAGCCCGAAGATCACCAGATCCGCCTTTCCGGGAAAGAAGAGCATGCAGAGAAAGGTGTAAACCGGCAGCTTGGCTCCGCAGGATACAAAAGGAGTTAAAAGCGAGGCAAAAACCCGGTCGCGAGGGCTTTCCAATGTCCGCGTGGCCATGATCGCGGGAACGGTGCAACCAAAGCCTACCAGCAAGGGAATAAAGGCCTTGCCGGGAAGCCCGATCCGCCGCATGAATTTATCGGCGATGAAGGCAGCACGTGCCATATAGCCGGAATCTTCCAATATGGATAAGCAGATATAGATGAAGAAGATAGGCGGGATGAAGCTGCCAATGGTGGCAATGCCTCCCCCCAGGGCATCACTAAGCAGATATTTCAGCCACTGCGGCAAGCCCACCATGCCGAGCAGGGCACCCCACTGCGTTACAAATATCCAGCTTAAAGCCGTATCAATCATGTTAATAAAGGGTTCGCTGGCTTTTACGGCAATCAAAAAAACCAGATACATCACTCCGAAAAAGATCGGCAAGCCCAGCCAGTTACTCAGCGTGATTCTATCCACGGTATCGGAGAAGGTCCAGTTGCTGCTGCGTTTACGCTTCACCACGTCTTTCACGAGGCCGCGAATGAAGCCATAGCGGTCATCGGCAATCACGGCAGCAGGTTCCTGACCGCGATGTTTGGCAATGGCAGCTATTTCATGCTCCACCAATGGCTTCAGCTCTTCCGGAAGCATGCTGCTAACTTGGGGATCGCCTTCGATGAGCTTCACGGCATGCCAGCGGCTGTGGATGATGCTGTCATAAACCTGCGAAGCCTTGTCCGTTCGGGGAAGGCTTTGCGGTGTGGCACTGATGGCAAAAGCGGGAACTCCCAGCATCAGCAGCCAGATATTATCCAAATGCTGCTCCACCACCTCGTCATAGCGTATCGCCGTGGGCAATGCAGGCTTATCCAAACTGGAAGCTATCTGTTTCAGCAACAGCTCTTTGTCCCATGATTTATTCAGCACCAGGGGGATCGCCGGAAAGCCCAGATGCGAGCTAAGGTGCGCGTATTCGATAGCAATACCATTTTGAAGAGCGATATCGGCCATGGATAGGCACATGATCAGGGGAGCGCCCAGCTCCATGAGCTGCACGGTTAAATACATATTGCGCACCAGATTGGAGGCATCCACGATGTTGATCACCAGGTCCGGCTTGTGATTCAGGATAAAATCCCGTGCCACCAGTTCATCCGGGGTACCTCCCGAAAGGGAATAGATGCCCGGAAGATCCACAATTTCATAGCTTTGGCCCTGAT
>JAGOGT010000133.1 GCA_017996595.1 Candidatus Cloacimonadota bacterium | reverse complement strand
CAAGTCAAGCGCTTTGTACGGATTGCAGACAGCAGGAGTCATTCAGCCCATCTAAGCAGGAGTCATTTGAGCCAATCCCAATAAAGCAGCATGAACTCAAGTTTCATGGCTCATAGGACTCATGCGAAGAATATAACTAACTACGCATGAGTCCTTTGCACCTTTCAGCTCACACACTCATTCATAAGCTACTTTGGTGCAAATGACTCCTGCTTGGCAATACCTAACCTACATATCTCCCAGAACCATCCAAGATCGCGATCCAGGTTGGTTCCAGGTGGGGACTTAGAATGAAGAATGAAAAATGAAGAATGAAAGCTGCGCTACGGGGATACAATATGATCATTTCACACAACCTGGTAGGGGCGATCGGCGGATCGCCCGCAAGCAACGGAGAAAAGGCCAGGCAGTATGATTAGTATTACCCGTCATAAAAAAAAGGGGACCCGCCGGTCGCCCCTACGAATCAGGAATGGTTTCCCAGCTTGGGCATTAACCATTAACCTATTAACTATTAACCCATTAACCTGTTAACTTGTTAACTCACATGGCGCTTTGGAAAGCGCCAATACTCAGCGCAGCAGAATCATCTTCTTGGTGGAGCTGAACTTGCCGCAGGACAGCTTATAGAAATAGATGCCGCTGGCTACGGGGCTATTATTGGCATCCAGTCCGTTCCAGGTGCTATTATATTCCCCGGCGGCTTTGCTTTCATTTACCAGGGTATTCACGATCTGGCCTTTTTGGTTATAGATCTCGATCTTCACTTGGGCAGCTTGCTTAAGGGTATAGCCGATATGGGTGGTTCCACTAAAGGGATTGGGGCTATTTTGACGCAGGAAATTAAGCTGTGCGGGCGAAACTTGATCTTCGGCAGCCACGGGAGGCAGTTCGATAAGGTCAACTTTGTAGGCTTGCAGCACTTCCTTGGTATCGAGATTCTGGATGAAGGCCACCAGCTCGCTGGTACCCGGATTCCAGGTGGGATCAAAGGCAAATGAAAGCGGGACGGTGGTGATGCCCAGCGGCGCAGTATGCAGGCTTAGCGGCGTACCATTCATGTCCGGAACCATGATCCGATTCACGAAATTCAGCTCGGTTTGACCCTGCCAGGCATACTGGATGTGGCTTTCGGTGAGGGCCAGATGCAGCACCAGATTCTGGTAGGGCAGATTGGCAAGCTTATCGATCTTGGCCTGGAGGTTGTAATTCCGGGTATCGCTATTGCCAAAAAGCTGGATGGTAACCGGGGTTTTCACCGTGTTACGCTCTTGATACAAGGGCAGATAGGCAGGGAAAACGCTGGTAGTGTGATTTCCGCCTACATAGCGCAGTACGCCGTCGAAGATGCCGGTGGGGAAACCGCTGATGCCATAATACGAATTGCGGCCATCGGAGGTATCGGTGGCATAGGGATCGCCATTGTGATTTTCGATGATGGCGACATTGTAGTTACCCGCTTCGAAATCATCGGCAGCCATGGCGGCTCCGGGGCAATAGGTGCACCAGGCGCCGGTGCCGATTTCCAGAAGTACGTTTTGCTTGGCGCTGGTCCATGTATTTGTGTATTTGGAGGCGTTATTATTGGTCATATCGCCATCCACCACGTCTTCCAGGGAGCTAACGCTGTAGTCGAAGCGATAGAGTTCATTGGGAACGCTGGCCACAAAGGCGGGGAAGAAGGCTTCAAAAAGCGCTCCGGGAGCCAGAACCTGTGAGGTATAATCCGGATAGCTTTGCACCTGAGTGTCGTTCTGGAAAATATTCAAGGACACCGTGGCAGTAAGCTGTCCCAGTCCCAGGTTTTTCACGGTGCAGCTTGGATTGAGGGTGGTAGCTGGCTCCACATGCTCTGTTCCGGCCACGGCAGTGATGCCCAGATCAAAGGGGAAGGGAGTGTAGAGCTTAATGTTGTCGATAAACCAGTCGTCAATATTATAAGAATTGCCGCTGAAATAGAGGGCTACCTGGAAGGTGCTGCTGCCCACATCGGTATTGGTGATGGTAACGCTGCGGTGTTCAGGCCCGATATTAATGGTGGGATTGATGCTATAGGCAACATTCCAGGCGCCATTATTGGAACGGGTGGCCACTCCGACGGTGAAGGGGGTGTCATAATAATCCACAAAGTGGTCAAAATCGAGATAGAGGGTAGTTTCACCGCTGGTATCCACGGCCGGGGAAATAAGATAGCTGCTGCCATTGAATTGGGGACTCCAGGACATGTGAGCTTCGGGGGAAGCACCGCCTGCGGAAGCGCCCAAAACCCTTTCCCAGTTTCCCGCATGTTCGCTGATGGTCCAGCCGGCAGGGGGAAAAGCTTCGGAGGAGAAATCCTGGTTGAACCAGATGTTGCGTTCGTTCACTGCCAAGAGCAGGGAAGCGATTACAATGAGCATAATAAGCATCAAATACTTCTTCATGATACACTCCTATGTGGAAATAAGATTTGAAGTGTATGCTCTACGTAGAGTGCATTCTGTCAATTAAAAACTTTGTGCCTGCAAACCCCTTTGAAGCGAGTAAATATGATTTGACAAAAAAGGCAAGGGCACACATTATGCTCTACACGGTAAAATACATAGCCAATGAGGCACCAAAGCCCTCAGGCAAATAAGCAAACAAAAGGGGAAAGCTGATGCTGACTACCAAAGATGCGATCCAGAAAATGCTGGATAAAGAAGCAAAAACCATGCAAATGGGCGGCGCTAAAGCTGTGGAAAAGCAGAAACAGGGTGGTAAACTGACAGCCCGCGAACGAATCAATCTGCTTTTTGATGCCGGAACCTTCCGCGAACTGGATATGTTCGTGCAGCACCGCTGCGATAACTTTGGCATGGAAAAGATAGAAATTCCCTCGGATGGCGTGATTACGGGACATGGGCTGGTTAATGGCCGTCCGGTTTTTGCCTTCTCGCAGGATTTCACCTCGCGGGGTGGTTCCCTGGGCGAAATGCACGCTGCCAAGATCTGCAAGGTGATGGATATGGCGCTACGTAGCGGCGTTCCCCTGGTAGGCATTCAGGATAGTGGCGGCGCTCGCATTCAGGAAGGCGTGGATGCCCTGAAAGGCTATGGCGATATCTTCTTTCGCAATTCGCGGGCCAGTGGCGTTATTCCTCAAATCACTGCCATAATGGGGCCTTGTGCCGGTGGGGCGGTTTATTCCCCTGCCATGACCGATTTTGTATTTATGGTAAAGAATACCAGCTTTATGTTTATCACCGGGCCGGACGTGATTAAAGCCGTTACCGGCGAAGAAACCACTCAGGAAGAACTGGGCGGAGCGATGTCGCACAATAGCCGCAGCGGTAATGCGCACTTTGCCTGTGAGAACGATAATGACGCCATCGAGCAGATCAAAGTGCTGCTTTCTTACCTGCCTGGGAACAATATGGAAGATGCGCCCCTGCAAAAAGTCGCTGACGATCCCTGGAGGCTTTGCCCCGAACTGGATACGATTATTCCCGATAGCCCCAGAATTGGCTATGATATGCGGGATGTGATCCACAGCGTGGTGGATGATGGCATCTTTTTTGAACCGCACTATTACTATGCGCAGAATATGATCGTGGGCTTCAGCCGCCTGAATGGCAAGGTGATCGGCATTGTGGCCAATCAGCCTACAGTGCTGGCCGGATGCCTCGATATCGACGCTTCGGACAAGGCTACGCGCTTCATCCGCTTCTGCGACGCCTTTAATATCCCCCTGGTAACCTTTGTGGACGTACCTGGTTACCTTCCCGGAACGCATCAGGAACACAGCGGTATCATTCGTCATGGTGCCAAGCTGCTGTGGTGCTATTCGGAAGCCACGGTTCCCAAGCTGACGGTGGTTACCCGCAAGGATTATGGTGGCAGCTATATTGCCATGAGCAGCAGGCATTTGGGCGCAGATATGGTTTTTGCCTGGCCTACCGCTGAGATTGCCGTGATGGGTGCTCAGGGTGCGGCTAATATCATCTTCCGCAAAGAAATCGCCGAAGCTGAGGACAAGCAGGCCAAGCGTGCTGAAATGATCGGCATCTATGAAGAACAATTCAATAACCCCTATGTGGCTGCTTCGCGTGGCTATGTGGATGCCGTGATCAGGCCTTCCGAAACGCGTAAAAGGCTGATCGACGCGCTGGAGATACTATCCACCAAAAGCGAAAGCCTGCCGCCAAAGAAACATGGGAATATTCCAGCATAATGCCAAAGTGCCAAGGTTCCAAAGTGAAAGGAAGCATAGATAATGAAAGATAAAAAACAGATAGCTGCGATTTCGGCAGTAATGGCTCTGGTAAGTGGTGAAGCCAGTTTAGCAGGCTATATCGAGCCTATCCGTAGCACTCCCAGCCATCCCTACAGTGCCTATGGCAGACAACTTACCATGCAATACCGCGATATAACTCAACGCCGAATAATAAAAAGAGTGAGATAAAAGGAGACCCCAAATGGATAAACATGGCATCCTCGAAATGACCGCCATGCGCTATGAAGCAGACCGCCCCAAGGCAAGCAA
>JAGOGT010000132.1 GCA_017996595.1 Candidatus Cloacimonadota bacterium | reverse complement strand
TCTTCTTTGGTTCCAGCGCTGAGGATGGCCTGCCAGGGAGTACCATTGGCATCGATGAGATAAGCTCCTGCTTTGGCCTTGCCTTGGGCGCAAAAAGCCAGAAACGAGAAGATATCCCTGGTTCGTCCCTGCAAGGGGTATTCCAGGTGATGCCTGGTAGCACTGTCATCCATGCTGGCCTTGCCGCTGGCGTGATCATATCTGGTGATCACTTTAGTATCCAGTTTCTTCTGCTTGATCTGGCGGTGATACACCAGAGGACAGAAATTTGTATCATAGCTGATATGATAGCTGTTATCCAGCTTGGCAACAATGTTCCCGGTTTGCAATGATTTGGCTTTTACGGTTATGGTCTGGTTGGTTTCATCGATATTCAGGCTTAGCCGGGCAAAATTCAGCCCCATAGACTTGATATTATACTCCGCGGTAACTGCATGCAGCATTCCGCCCAAGCATAGCACGAGTAACAGAATTCTTTTCAGGATCATTCTACAGGGTTGATATCCAGCTGGATTTGCTTGATGCTTTTCTCATCGCTATCCAGAATCGTGAAGCTGATCCGCTCATCCAGGGCAAGGGATTCGCCCACCGAGGGAACGTGATTAAAATAGGCTAAAAGGTATTCCGCCAGGTTGTCATATTCGTCTGCGGAAATCTCCGTGGCAAATTCCTGATTGAATTGGCGCACTCCATAAGTGCCGCTGAGAATGTAGGTATTATCATTCTTTTTGATCAGCTCCGGAGTTTCATCCACATCATATTCATCCTGAATTTCCCCTACTATCTCTTCCAGAATATCTTCCAGAGAGATGATTCCGCTGGTTCCGCCGTATTCGTCCACCACCACTGCCACCTGCAATTTCTTCTGTTTGAATTGGTTCAGGAGGCTTTGCACTTTCATGTTTTCGGTGATGAACCACACCGGACGCATCAGTTCCTTGATGCCGGCCTTTTCGGGATGTAGCAGCAGGTCTTTCACGTAGATGATGCCCACGATATCGTCGATGCTTTCCCTGAATACCGGAATCCGCGAGTAACCGCTATTCACTATGATGTCTTTCAGCTCTTCCAGGCTTTGATCTTCCTGCACGGCCGTGATCTTTACCCGCGGCACGTAAATCTCGCTGATTTCAGCTTCACGAAAGCGAAACAAACCCACCAGCATCCTCTTTTCATGATCTTCCAGGGTGCGGCTGCTGCTTTCGGATTGGATCAGATTGTGAAATTCCTCATGGGTGATGTGTGATTCCATGCTGAGCGCTCCGGCAGGCTTGGCGGCCATGCGGGAACTGAATCTATCCAATATCCACACCACGGGGTAGAGCACTATCCGCAGCAGCATCAGCGGCAGGCTGTAAATTCCGCTAAGCACATCCGCAATGGACATCGCCACCAGCTTGGGAATGATCTCTCCGAAAAAGAGAATCACCACGGTGGTCACCACAATCTGTCCACTTACGATCATGGAATTGCTATAGCCCGAATTCCGGAACATCTGCAAGGCCAGCAAGGTAGCAAAGGACGAAATACCAATATTTACAAAGGTATTGCCCAGCAGCAGCGTAATCAGCAGTTGCCGTGGTTTCTTCAGCAGAAAAAGCACGCGTTTGGCGCTGGCTTTATTGCTGTTTTCCAGTTTCTTCAGATAGATCCGGGATAGTGAAAATAGTGCGGTTTCTGAGCTGGAAAAGAACGCGGACAGCGCTAAGAGGGCAATTATTATAAATGCTTTACCGTCATCCACTTAATCTTCACCTGGCTGGTTTTTATAGTATTCTTCTTTTTCTTCCATTTTTTCTTTATCCCGCTGCCTGATATGATCATAGCCCACCAGATGCAGCAGGCCATGAATAAATACCGTGCGGAATTCTTCCTCGATAGTTCTGATCCCCTTTTGTGAGTATAGCTGTTTTATGTCAATGATAATATCACAGTTGCGCAGCGGCAGGGCAGTTTCATCAGTATTATTCCGGCCAATTTCCTTGCCCGGATCCAATTCTGCACCAACAAAGCTGAGCACATCGGTAGTGCCTGCCTTGCCCCGATAGAGCTTATTATAGTATTCCATTTCTGCACTTTCCACGCAAGCCAGACTTATCTGATAGCGATGAAAAGGATCTTCCTCGCTACAGATCAGATCTGCTATTGCCAGCAACTCTTTATGGCTCAGGATCGGGCTGCCGAAGATCTCAAGGCTGGTCATCGGGCTTGGTTTCGGGATAATCGAGGCGTTTGCGGTGAATGCTTTCCAGCACTGGCAGCATACTCTGTTTGGCTGCCTGCAGGTCTTTGAAAGTGATCGGCGCTTCGGAAAGCTGCCCCTCCTTCAAGATTCTGGCGATGGTATCATCGATGATTTTGCTGATTTCTTCCACGCTTTTTACCTGTTTGGCATTGGTAGTGGATTCCACGATGTCCGCCAGCATCACCAGCACGGCTTCCTTGCTTTGGGGAAGAGGGCCGGGATACATGTACTTATGTTGATCGGGATGCTGATTTTCCTTTTGGGCCTTATCGTAAAAGTAGCGAATCGTGGAATTGCCATGATGCTGCATGATGATATCGATCACCGGCTGGGGGATGCGGTATTTGCGTGCCAAAGCGATTCCTTCGCTTACATGATTGCGAATCAAACGAGCGCTCTCATCCGGAGCCATGCCGTCATGGATCTGTGAAGAATCTTCGTTATTCTCCGTGAATATCTCGGTATTTATTACTTTGCCGATATCGTGATAGTAGCTTCCCACTCTGGCTAGCAGCGGATTAGCCCCGATAGCTTCGGCAGCGCGTTCGGAAAGATTGCCCACGATGAGGGAATGATGATAGGTGCCTACTGCATTAGTGGCCAGTTTCTTCATTAGGGGATGATTGAAATCCAGCAGTTCCAGCAGGGTTTGCTTGGTAGCCCGATTCCATTTGCGTTCATAATAGGGCACGATCAGCAGTATCCCTCCCACGCTTATGGAAGCGGCGATCAGACCCATTCCTACGGATTGGATAATGGTGAGAAACTGGTCGTTCTTATAGATAGAAATGCTCAGCACTGCCAGAATTGTGGACACCGTAAGGTATATCCAGATCATCAGATATTCATGATAGGCGTTCTGACGCTTGATCAGCAGCAGGCACATCACGGTGGAGAGCAGCAAAATCACCGGGGTGAAGCTTTCCCAATTCAGGAAAGGACTTATCACCAGCAGATTGCAGATACTATAGAGCATCCCAAATTCAAAATTCACCAGGATCGCCGCGGCTATGGCCGTCATGGCAAAAGGAATAAGCAGGTTATCGTAAAATAGCAGCTTATTGCTGGCAATGGCAAAGATCACCAGCATGATAAAACCGGCATTCAGCGGCAGAAAGTCCACCACGGTAAGCTTTTCATCCTTGATCTGCACGCCGTAATAGTGATTCGCCAGGCTCACCACAATCAGCAGAAACAAGCTAAGCCCCAAAGCCAGCAGCATTTCCTGCAAGGGAGATTTGCGCAGATTGCGGTTACGATAGGCCTCTTGCAGCGATTCCAATTCCTTCACGTCTTCCGGGGTTACGCGGGCATTTTTGCGAACGATCACCTCATTCTGCAGTACCACGCCATCTGTTTGAGAAACGGAGGCTACGCTGCTTTGGCTTAGTTCCTGATACTTCTCTTCGGCAAGCACCAGATTGGGCTTGATCAAGATCGGGGCCAGCTCTTCCGTAATCTGCTTCAGGGCTGGGATGGCGTCCTTAAATTGCTGTTGCGCTTCGCTTACCGGTACGAATTTATCCAGATTTTGCGAAACCAGTCCCTGAGAACTGGAGATGAGAATGCTATCCCGATTCATGGCTTCATAAATGCCACGCTTATATAGCGATCCGATCCTGGCCCGCAGTTGCTCATAATATTTATCCCGCAGAGTTGCATTCTGCAAGGGAATAAGAGCGGGAGCATCCAGCTCAAAGCCTGCTTTTTTCAGCTCTGCCTGAAGCTGGGGGAGATCGGCATGCGCATCGCTGGCCATGAACACTCCAAATAGCTCATCCAGGGTACTTAGAGCCTCAAACATCGGCTCATCTGAGATTTGATAGGGTTTAGGCACTGCCGCTACAGCCTTATCCTGCTCATTGATAAGCTCCGGAGCGGTTTTCAGTACCGGAAAATCAAAGGGAGCAATGATCTCCGAATCGGAAACCTGCCCTGCCTTTAAACGGAACTCCGGATAGTTAAAGCGCCCCACGGCAAAAAGCTGGTACAATCCTACGATTACCAGGGTGGTAATAATACTGTATAGCATATATTTAGATTTCATGTGCTGCTTTTAATGGCAGGGCTTTGCATGTCAAGAGAATTCAGGGCTTTGTTTCTCAATCCCTTCTTACCTCTCGATCGCTTGACTTTACGGCGCTTTGGAAAGCGTCGCTAGTGCGCCTGTGCGCGTTGCATATCAGATCGGTGCAAGTCCGATTCAGAGTATCGTCAAGCTCTGTAGCTGAAGGTAACTGCGTCACCGTGAGGTGGGGTGGAGAGCAACCGGAAGCGAACGACC
>JAGOGT010000131.1 GCA_017996595.1 Candidatus Cloacimonadota bacterium | reverse complement strand
AAGCTGGTTTTGCGTTTGGACTGCGGGAGTCATAACTCCTCCTTGTATTACTTTTATTTTCTTTACAAATCATCTCATCGTTCGGCCTGAAATCTGCCTGGCCGCCATCTTCAATTCCGCCACCGAGGCTTCTTCAAGATAAAGCTCGCTGTAACCGCTGCCGACATCAGTTAGATAATGGGCATCCGAAGCCCGCAGCAAAGCACGTCCGGAAAAATAGGGCTGCTCACGGCGCCACTTTTCGGCATCCAGCAAAGCCGTGATGCCAAATAGCTGAAATTCAGGCTGGTCTGGCATAAATCCCAGTTGGCTGAGGATGCTGTTTACCGTGGCATCCACATGCGCCGGAACTGCAAGGCCACCATAGGCTTCGACCATGTCCACAGCGGTATTCAGGTCCCATGTGGACGAATTCATCAAAGCCAGTTGCTCCACTCTTAAAATGTTCTCATTTTCGTCAATAACAACTTGATCCCCAAAAAAATCCGGATCGTTGGGCAGGGGTAGCATGGAGCTATATAATTCATTGTCAAATACTTGAGCTTTGGCAGGATCATCAAAATAGGCCAGCAGATGAATTTCTTCGGAAGTTTGGATTTCCACTCCCCAGCTGAATGCCATCCCCGCTTTAGCTGCTGCCGCTGCATAGGCAGGGCAATTGGCCATGCTATTGTGATCGGTAATGGCAAACCACTCGATCTTATATTCTTTCAGGCGTTTGATCAGGTCTCCGGGAGACATTTCCAAGCCTCCGCAAGGGGACAGCACACTGTGAATATGCAGATCAGCCCTAATCCAGCGCATCGCGATTCTTATGCGTGCATCGCCTGGTAAAGCTTACCGGCCAGTTCAAAGGTTGGCAGATAGCTGCTAATCAGGATTATTTCTTCTTCCAGCGCTTTGCTGATCACGGCTTCATCGGGAGTGTTACCCTTGGCAAAAATGATTACGGGAATCCCCGTCATGGAAGCCACCGCGATCACATTCAGATGTTTCATGATGGTGATCCAGGCCTGATTTGGCTTTGCCGAGCCCATCACGTCGCTCAGCATATCGCAAACGTAGGCACCTTCCAGCTCCACCTTTGCAGGGTCCAAAGCCGGAGTATGGTTCACTCCATCGATGGCTTTGATAAATTCACTTAAAACCGACATTCTTCTTTGTCCTTATATCTATTTTTTTTGTTTTTTGTCTTCATGGGGGCCGCGATCAATCGTCTTCACGGCCATGGCGTTTCAGCAGCACCACGCAATCATCGATGGAGGCTTTGCCCATCACGATATCTTCTGCCAAAGCATAGCAGGTGGGGCTGCCACAGGCGCTGCAATTCAAGCCCGGCAGCATGGTAAGAAATTCATTGATCTTCTTCATCTTCTGGATGGCATTTTTGATATCCTTATCCAGTTCCATAATCGGCCGGGGAGCCAGCGGCACCACCGCGAATTCGCCTTCCTTATAGAGCTGCTCCAGTTCGCTGACGTCCATTTCGCGGTTCTCGCCATCCTTTATCATTTTCTTGATGCGGCTCATCGCTACGAAAGGATTTTCCACGTTCAGACATCCCCCCACGCAGCCATTGGTGCAAGTTCGCATCACAATGTAATCATATTGATCCAGATAATGATCCTCCACGCGGGAAAGGATATCGATCACGTTTTCCACGCCATTCACAGACAGCGCACGGATATCTTCACAGTCCACCAGTTCTGCCTGCACCCCGGATAAAGCCCAGGTAAGGCCTTTGGGATAGGTATCGATTTCGGGCGGCTGCTCATTCTGGATCTTTTTTACGATCTCGCGCACCTTGCCATAGATCATGCCCGTGGAAAAAGCTCCATCCTGTAAGTGCTTGTAAGCCCCTTCCGGTTGATGCACAGCAGTTACGTGCGCCACGCAGGGTACGATCAGAAAGATGCCTACCTCGCTGTCGGCAAGCTTTTCGCGAGCGCTGATCTTGGCTCGCATAAAGCTGGTTAAGATGCTCATCGGCGCTTCCTGGAGGAACAAATTGGGCAGCAGCGAGGGAAATTTTACTTGAATCAAGCGCACTGCGGCAGGGCAATTACTGCTCAGGATAGGCCGTTTGTCCCGATTGGCGCGAATGTAATCCCTGATAATCTCAATCATGAATTCCGTAACGCTGGCTTCTTCGGCCACTTCATCAAAGCCCAGCTCCAGCACTGCCTGCTTGGCCACGGCATAGCTGATATCCTCGGTGAATTGGCCAAAAAAGGATGACGAGATCACCGCCACTTTATACTTGAATTTCTTGATGGAATCCAAAGGATCGCTGCTGGGAATTATCGCATGAAACTGGCATACGGAAAGACAATTTCCACAATCCACACAGCGGTTGGCATCGATGGTGGCCTTACGGTCACGAACCCGAATCGCCTCTGTGGGGCAAACCCTTACGCAAGCCGTGCAGCCGGTGCAGTTATCTTCCAGAATATGAATCGCATGAAAATACTTAGAATCCGTCATTTATCTACCTAAAAAAATATCCAAAATTCTACTAAAGTGGGATATCCCAAAGCGGAACTGATATGCATCACGTCGCTGTTTTTCTGAATGTTTGGCAAGCCCAGTCCGGCTCCAAAACCAAATTCGCGAACCATGTCATCCGCTGTGGAAAAACCGGGAACCATCGCCTGCTCGATATCCGCAATGCCGGGACCCTGATCCTGAAATTTGATGTGGATCATGTCCTCATACACATTGCTGATCATCACTCCGCCCTGAGAATGCGCTGCCACATTTATCTCCGCTTCGTATGAGGCCACGGCGATGCGACGCAGGATTTCAGAATTTACCCCCAGGCGTTTGCAGAGATTCTTCATCTCCGAAGAGCCCTTGCCCGCAGTATTGAAGTCCTTTTCGGGAACCGCAAATTCCAGGGTTACTTCCGCTTCCGGCGCTCTCATCAGATAGCCTTGAATGCGTTCCTGAAATTCAGGAGCAATATTCCAGTATTCAGCCATGTCAGATCTTACAGCTACGCAATCCGGCATTATATAGCAATCCGCTGGAACGGTACAAAGTCATTTTGGTAGCAATCACCGGTAAGTTCCGTTCCACGGCCATATCTATCACGTCCTGCAGCGGACGTTTTCCCCTTACAAAGATAATCCCCACCAGATCGATCATGTCCGAAAGCCGGATCACCTGGTTATTGGTTAAGCCGGTCAAAAGCAGGGTGGGTTCCTTGGTACACATCAGAATATCTGAGATCAAATCGGAGGCAAAGGCGCAGGGTACTTCCGCCTCCAAGCCATCCTCCGATCCCAATACTTCAGCTTCCAGCAAGCTTACAATGTCTCTAAGTGTCATTCACTTTTTCCTTGTTTGATAATGAAAGCCATCTCTTTGGAAATCCAATATTAAGTCAAGGAGAAAGATGGGGGGTGAGGTTTCAGGTTTCAGAGGCCAGGTTTCAGGGAGTGATGAAGTGATGGGGTGAAGAAGTGAAGTGGAAAGGTGGAAAGGTGGAAAGGTGAAACACCATCTGTCCATTTCGTCCATTTCGTCCATTTTGTCCATCCTAAATCCTACATCCTAAATCCTACATCCTACATCCTAAATCGTACATCCTGTCCACGTGGTTACCATGCGACGCCCATGCAATTGCCCGGGGATCACATGGGCATCTCATGATAACTGATTATGCAGCATCTATTTCCACAGTGTGGGGAGCAACAAGGGAGCCAACACGAACAGCACAGTGAATCAGAGAACCGCAATGATTTCCAGATAGCTGGTCACTATCTCCAGAATTCTGGCATCATTCAAGTAGTTATCTTTCGTCTATTTTATTTCGGTTAGTCTTTCCAATATTGCCTTTGTTTCTGCTTGTGTCATACCCGGCTTCAGATGCTCCGCCAGGTACCTGTCCACATCTCCCTTCAAGGGAATGTTGCGGGTCAAGATGACTGCCGTAACCTGGTAAAACCCAAGCGGATTGCTCATCCCGACTCCCAGGTGCGTAAACTGCGTGGAATTAGTATTATAAAGATAAGTGTAGGTACCATTGGGATCACCGCTATTATTGTAATAGATTATGTAACTCTCAGGCACAATGTTGATCCCCCATTCATTTTGGGTAACCGGAGACCAGCTTAGATGAAGGTCATTACCACTAACTGAGATAGCTACGTTTTCAGGAGCTAAGGGTGGCACGATGTAAGTCTCAATGCTGAAAACAGCATCTGAGACATCAAAGATTGCATCATTGCCAGATCTACGGATTCTGATTAAGGCCTGGTTGGTAATGACGCCCGGAACAAACCAGTCATAATATCCTACTGAGGCTGAATATGGCGTGCTCTGAATTGGCAACCAACTACTTCCATTATTGCTGCTATAGTCAATCAGCACCTGGCTTACATCCGCAGTAACCGTCCAATTTATCCGGTAAATATTATAAACGTAAACAGATTCACCGCCATTGGGCGAATCCAGGATTATCTGGGGCCGGATGGTAAACAGGGCATTACTCTCATCATTAATAATAGAGTCCTCAGAATCTGAAATCCGCACCTTGCATGC
>JAGOGT010000130.1 GCA_017996595.1 Candidatus Cloacimonadota bacterium | reverse complement strand
GGCTTCCTGAAAGAGAAGCCCTTCCACGGTTATCAGATCGGGCAGGTGGTGGAGCAAATGCATTTTCCCCACGGCTCGGGGATAACCTTGCAGGCGATCTATAAGGCGATCCAGGCGCTGCAGAAATCCGGAAAGATCGTGGGTAGTGAGCTTCGCGAGGGATCAAATCCTCCGAAAATGGTGTTTCACCTCAATAATAAAGGCAGGATCTATCTAAAGCAGCTCATCATGGAGTTTCTGGGCAAAAGCGAAAGCCCCGGTCCGGACTGGTGGTTGGCCTTGTTTTTTTCGCGGCAGATCTTCAGCAAGGAAGAGCTTATGGAGATAATTTCCAGGCGCATAGCCCAATTCCGGGATTTGGCCAAAGGCAACAAACACCCGGACCTGCACGAAAATGAAGAACTGAAAGGGCAGATCCCCTTTGTGCACGATTATGCAAAAAAGCTGTGCAAACGGCATCTGCAGGCGGAGCTGAAAACCCTCCAGGAACTGCTTGCGGCAATTCGCAAGGGAGAAAATGATGATTTCTTTATCTAAAATACAGGTTCGGGACTCGCAGCAAAATCACATCATGGCCATTAGGTCGCTACTGCTGCTGCTGCTGATTCTTGTTGCGGCGATGCTGCAGGCCGAGGAATTTGAAGTGGATGCCATTACTACCATAACCCTGGAAGAGGCTAAGAGCCGCGCTGTAAGCAACAATAACGGCTATCAAGCCACGCAGGCCGGACTGAATGCCGCCTCCTGGAATCGCAGCAGTGCTTTTTCTTCCTTCCTGCCCTCGCTAAGCCTAAGCGGCAGCTATCTATATAATGCTCCGGCCCTTACCCCTATGGCTAATAAGGATATGCGCAGTGTGGCTTTGAACCTCTCGCAGCCCTTGTTCCTGGGAGGAAAGCTGTGGCAGGGTTACAAGATGGCCAGGCTTGGGGAAGAAATTGCGGAATTGAATCTTCAGGATCAGCGCTATGCTCTGGAAGCGGAAGTGGAAAGCTAATATCTGGCAGTGTTGCAATTAAATTCACTATATGCAATGGCCAAAGCCGATTTGCAGGGAGCCGATAACAATCTGGCCAAGGCTGGTTTGAAGCTGGATAATGGCATTTTATCGCAGGCAGATTATCTGCGTTTCCAGGCTGGCAAGGCAGGCAAAGAACTGGCCTTGCAGCAGGCGCAAACCGCTTTGCAAATCAGCTTGCAGGATTTTGCCAATTACCTGGGTGCGTCGGAATTGCTGATGCCCAGTGCACTGAATCTGGAAAATGAACAGGATTTGATAGCTATCCTGGGTAGCTATGATCAAAGCCAAACCCGGCGTTTAACTGATACCGCGCTGCAAATGCTGGCCGGACGTAATCTGAATTTGCAGATGCTGGATAAATCGGTGGAACTCTCGGAACGTGCTTACCGGATTGCCAAAGCGTCCTTTTTGCCAACCGTGATGCTCACCGGAAGCCGTAAATACAGCGAAAATGGCATCGACCGCTATGATTTCGAGGCCTCCAATCAGCTTATCCTCAGTGCGTCGCTGCCGATTCTTCCCGGATGGGGAAATTATGCGGCCACGCGAAAAGCGCGGGAAGAAGCCCGTCAGATGAAGCTGGAAGCACTTTCTGCCATGGATGGTATCCGCCTGGGAGTGCAAAGCGCGGTGCTGCATCTGGTTGGCAAAGCCAGGCAGGTGCAAAGCACCGGACTCACTCTCAGCTACACGGAGCAGCTATATGCTCAGCTTACAGAACGTTTTAACCTGAATATGATCTCCGCTTCGGAGCTTTTGGATGCCGAATTGATGCTAAGTGGTGCCCGCATTGCCAATACCGGAGCCCGATATGATTATCTGAATGCCCGGCGCAATTTGATGCGGGCTTTGGTTCTGGACGATAACCGGGAACTTGAACAATTGATTATACAATAAGAGGATAGATATGAAAGCCAGAATAGTAATCGTAGCCATAGTAGTTCTGCTGCTGATGCTTAGCGCTTGTGGAAAAAAGAGTGGAAAAGCTCAGGGCTTGGCTCGTGATGACCGTCAGGCGGTGATGGTGGAAGAGCTTACGCTCGGCACCCTGGAAGATTATATCAGCATTTCCGGCAAGCTGGAGGGGATCACGGATATCACCATGAGCAGTGAGACTTCGGGGCGTATCCTGCAGCTTTATAAAAGGCTGGGGGATTGGGTGGCCAAGGGGGATAGAATCGGCATGGTGGAAAATGATATTATGCAGATCAGACTGAGCCAGGCGGAAGCAGCCCTTAGCTCTGCAGAGATTGCCCTGCAGAATGCTAGCAAGAATTTGGATTATGCCAGGGCTTCCCGGGCCAAAAACCTGATCTCGGAAGCGGAATATAATACCGCAGCTTCGGCTTATAACGCGGCCAAGGCTGCTTTCGACGGAGCCAAGGCTGCCTCCGAAGCGGCACGTTTGGCAGTGAATAATTCCTATCTGATAGCTCCGGAAGCGGGAACGATCAGCAATTTGATGGTGGCCTCAGGGCAGTATATAAATCCCGGACAAGCCATTGCCAAGATCACCGATGCGCGGAGCCTGATCCTGAAAAGCGGAGTGGGGGAAAGCCAGATTACGAAGCTGAAGAAAGGCCTGGCGGCGGAAATCAGCTATGTGGGCAGCAAGCAGAAATTCAGTGGCAAGGTGCGTGGCTTTGGCAGCAGTCCTATCACCAATACTGCCAATTATGCCGTGGAAATAGAGATTCCTGGCTCCGGCACGCTTATGCCAGGAATGGTGGTTTCGGCACGGATTCTCACCGATAGATACCGCGATTTACTCTACACCGGGATAGCTAATATCTCCAAGGAATTTGGCAAGGACTATGTGTATGTGGTGGAGCAGGATAAGGCAATTAAACGGGAAGTGAGCCTGGGACGGATTATCGGAGGGAATGTGGAAATCACCTCCGGGGTAGAGCCTGGAGAACTTCTGGTAACCACTGGCGCTGAAAATCTGGAGGATGGCACTCCGGTGAACATCAGGAAATAGGGGAGGAACTGTGTTTTCGGTAGCAAATACCTCTCTCAAATACTCCATCCTGGTGAATATGCTTACCCTGGGGATCCTGATCTTTGGGCTGGTATCCATGGTGAATATGCCCCGTGAAGAGTATCCGGCGGTGGATTTTGGCAGTACTATCGTGGTGGTTCCCTATCCGGGAGTGGCACCTGAAGAGATCGAAAAGCTTATTGTGCGCAAGCTGGAGGTGGAGCTTTCGGATCTGGATGATCTGGATTATCTCACGGCTACGGCGGAAGAAGGCAGGGCTACCTTGCGGGTGGTATTCACCTCGGCAGTAAGCTCCGAAGAGGCTTTCGACCGGGTTTCCAGAGAAGTGAATAAAATCACCGATCTGCCTGATGACGCTCTCGATCCCATCATTATCCGGCTGAATATGCGGGAAGTGAATCCCATCGCCCAGATTGTGATGGGAAGCAGAAGCCTGAATCAGGACGTGCTGAATGAGGTGGCTGAGGATATGAAAGACGGGCTTCTGAATATCGAAGGGATATCCAAAGCAGAAATGATCGGCGACCGGGAGAAACAAGTGTGGATCGACGTGGATCAGAATCGTCTGGATGCCTACGGACTAAGCCTTAGCGATCTGAGTGCTGCAGTGGGAGGACGGAATCTGAATCTTCCCGCAGGTTCGGCACGCTTTGGCAAGCTGGAATTTCTGGTGCGCACCGTGGGAGAATTCAGCACCACGGAAGAACTGGCTTCGCTGATCGTGCAATCCGATGCCACCGGCAGAGCCATAACCCTTGGGGATGTGGCAGCCGTGAAAGATACCCTGGAAGAACAAAGTACCATTGCCAGGCTTAATGGCACCGAGTCGATCTCTGTTTTCCTATATAAGAAAGGCGATGGCAACATCATCAGCATCATGAAGGAAGTGCGCAGCTATATCGACACCTTCAATAAGGGTGTTCCGGGGCTGGAAGTAAGTGTGCGCAATGATGGTTCCCTGGACGTAAAAAACGGCATCAATGCCCTGGGGCAGAATGCTTTGATCGGCATCCTGCTGGTATTTATCGCGCTCTTTATCTTTTTGGGCTGGCGCAATGCGGTTCTGGCCTCCATCGGTATTCCCATCTCCATTCTGATCACCTTTATCGTAGTTCCGGGCTTGGGAGTTACGCTGAATAACCTCACTATCTTCGGCTTCATCATCGTGGTGGGCATGGTGGTGGATAATTCCATCGTGGTGCTGGAAAACATCCATCGCCTCAAAGAGGATGGCTATTGCCACCGCGATGCAATCGTGATGGGGGTGGATCAGGTGATTTCGCCGGTATTTTCATCCACGCTTACCACGGTGGCGGCATTTTTGCCCTTACTATTGCTGGAAGGCGTGATGGGCAGCTTTTTGGGAGTATTTCCGATCGTGGTATCCACCGCGCTTCTGGGCTCGTGGTTTCAGAGCATGGTGGTACTGCCCAATAATGTATATCAATTCGGCCGCAGTGCTCCTTCGGGTAATAGCCGCAGCAGTAGAATTCTGGCTCCTTTAGTTGCCTGGTACAGAAAGT
>JAGOGT010000129.1 GCA_017996595.1 Candidatus Cloacimonadota bacterium | reverse complement strand
GGATCGGTGAAAATATTCAGGGCGATTTCATCTTTGTCCTGATCGCAAACGGTCATCCCATCTGGTTCCATGGCCCAAAGTTCATAGTTCTCAGGAACGGCGTTTTTATCCAGGACAATTTTGGGCAATAGGGAAGTATCGATAGTCAGTACCAACGATCCGGAGAACTTGTTTTTGGCATCATACAGGGGACGGGAGAGGATCACCGCGGAAAAGCCTTCCACAGCTTTGAAAGCAGTGCTGAGGATGGGGCGGGGATCTTTTAGCATGGCGATGGTGTGATCCTGCTTACTGATATCCGCACCCTCGGAATCCTTGTATTTAGCCGGTTCCAGATACTTCAGGATACCCTTGGTGTCCACATAGCAAGAAGTCATAATGGCAGGATGGGCAGGGGGCATGGCTTTCAGCAATTCCCGGATTTCGGCTTCATTGCCAATTTTACCAGCTATGGCTTTGATCTGAGTTTCCATGGCGGTATCGATTTGAACTAATTCAGCCTGGAGGGCTTTGGCCAGAACGGATACTTCCGGAGCGGGAGCTTCGGGTTCCGCTTTGGGTTTGGAGCAAGCCGTGAGCACAACAAAAACAAGCACAAGTAACAGGAATAAAGTAGGGGTAAATTTCTTCATGTTTCTCTCCTTTTTGCGTTTAGGCATGTCATAAATACAAACAATAATCGTATTTATGGTGTTGGCAATACTTATTTCAAGTTCTATTATTCAACACAGAGAAAAGCAGAGTAGGGTAGAGAAAAGCAGAGAGTTTTCTAAGAGTAAAAGAGGAAAAGAGTAGAAGAGGAAAAAGAGAGCAGATAAGGTTTCAGGTTACAGGTTATAGTGGCCAGCCTAGTTTGCGAGCTATGCCATAAACATCTTCATCACAAGCTATCGACAAAGACAAAAACCAAATGAATTCGGTGGACCGACGGAATAAATTCCGTGTTCCGGGAGCTATTCCATTAACCCGTTAACCATTATCCTCCTTCTATAATCTGTGAAATCTATGCTATCTGTGAGAGAATAATGATCAGGGAAATCAGGTCGATCAGGTTATCAGGGTTCTATCTTTTTTTCCTGCTCCTCAACCACGCCATCCCCATGTGATGCCCATGCAAATGCCCGGGGATCGCATGGGCATCTCACGGAAAACATATATGGAGTGCTGAATAATCCGAAACGGCGAATTTATTCGGTCGGTTCACCAGATTTATCTGGATTTTATTGAACAGATAATATCAATAGATAGGTAAAACATGCCTAAAAACCGAATAAATTCGGTGGTCCGACCGAATGAATTCGGTGTTCCGGGTGATGTGTAACGCTCTTTTCTAAGTAGCATCCAGGATCAGGTCGATGGGGGTAATCATGTTCATGAATTCCAATCTCGGGAGCGGTTCTATGATAAGCTGATAAGGTGGTTATCGCAGCTTAACACAGATTTAGATATCACCGCTGTTGATGCGCTCTTTCAGCAGGCGGAGAATGGGAGTGGAGCGGGAAATATAGCGCTGGGCGATCGTCATGCTCTTTCTTGCGCCTTCCAGATCTTTTTTGTGCAATTGCAGGCGAATCAGTTCTTCATGGATGCTGCTGAGATAGGGATCGAGGGTTCTGGCCCGGATCAGCAAGGCGATGGAGTTATCTATCAGTCCAAGCTTTTTGGCGGTTAAGGCATAGGTGCTAAGGTGATCGGCATTATTCAGCGGCAGCACCTTCTCATATTCCTGAAAAGAGTGATAAGAAGTAAGCCAAATGCCTTTGCGGGCGTGGATGATGGCATTGAAAAGCAGGAGCTGATTATGTTTCCCGAACTTGCGCTCCGCTTTGCGAATGCTCTGAATCGCCTCATCGTAATTTGAGGTGCGCATGTATTGCTCGATTAAAAGAAAATAGATGAAGGGATTGTCGGTGAGAACAGTGAGGATCTGCCGGATAACCGTGATGCTTTCCTGATGCTGTCCCAGAAAGGCCAGAGCCAGGGCCTTATTATACAGCACTTCCGGCTGCGGATCGGCGATTTGGTTGAAATAGCTATTGGCAAGGCGATAATCCCCCAAGGCAAAATAGCAATTGCCGATTAGAAACAGCAGATAGGAATCGGCGGGGTTGAATTTCAAGGCGTCCTGGTAGAAAGCGAGGGCTTTCTCATAGAGCTGACGCTGCATGAAGATATCCCCTAGATTTTGTAGAATTTGAGGGTGCCCGGGGTGATCAGAAGCCGCCTGTTCCAGAATGTGCACGGCATGCAGCCAATTGGTTTTTACCAGGGCATTGGCACGCAGCAGGAGATTATTTATTTCTGCTTGATTCATAGGGCTTTACAATTCTCCCAAAAGTTCCTGCACAGCCCTGATGAGCTGATTATCCTTGCCGGCAATGCGGTCTTCGGGGGGATTTTCCACAATGATATCCGGCATAGCTCCCGTCCCTTCCATATTGGTGCCATCAAGTTTGTACCATCCGGTTCCCGGCATGCGCATGGAAGAGCCATCCAAGAGGTTATAGTGCCAGGTTCCAATAACTGCTCCACTGGAAGGAGTTCCCACCACTTTGCCCAGTTTCAGTTCCTGGTAGATGGTGGGGAAGATTTCGCCATCGCTGAAGGACTCTTCATCCACCAGCACTATGCTGGGCTTATCCCAACTGCGACGGGGCTCAAAGCGCAGGGTAAGGCCCTGATTGCGGCTGCGGGAAAAGGCATAGCGTTTCTTTTGCAGCAGCGAGATAATCTGATCGTGAATGTGGCCACCGGTATTGCCACGCACATCTATTACCAGGGCTTCCTTATCGTAATTATCGCGGAAGAGCTCGGAATAAAAACGGCTCCAATCATCCTCGCCCATGGAAGGGATGTGCACATAGCCCAGCTTGCCTCCGGAAAGCTCATCCACCAGGCGGCGTTTATTGGCAACATCGTAAGTGTACCACAATTCGCGCTGTTCATAGTAGCTAAGTCCGGTGATGGTGGCATTGAGGGTTAGCCCATCCTGCAGGAAGCTGAGCTTGATTTTCTTTCCGGTTTTGCCGGCGAGGAGTGCTTCCAAAGGGGTTTTGGAATCAATTTCGATGCCGTCCACATGGGTGAGGATGGCTCCTGGCTTCAGGGAATAGTAGGCAGCCAGCTTGGAAGTGGGATACACGGTGGCGATGCGGATGCCCTTGCGAAGAGGCTCGGCATCTTCGGTTTCCAAGCCCAGATAAGCAGCTGTGCGATAAGTCCAGGGGCTATCCACCCGGGGATAAAAACCTGTATGCGAGGCATTAACATCGCCGATCATTTCGTTGATCACCTCGGCGATATCATTTATCGAACGTGCTTTCTCCGCATAGGGCAGGAACTGCTGATACACCTTGTCCCAGTCTCTGCCATGCATATCCGGATCGTAAAAATTGTTCCCAAATACGCTCCATGCCTCTTCAAAGACTCGGCGATTGAGGATTTTCTTATCGTATTGATACTCGTACTCGCTGCTAATGTCCTTTTTCTTGGAAGAAGAAGTGTCATAAGATTTTAGGCGTTCACCCTCCAGATAGTAGAGATAGGGAGCATTCCACGCGAAACTGCCGGCTTCTTTGCCAAAGGTAGATTCTTCTTTGATGTTCTCGCCATAGATATTGGCTTTTTTGAGGGCACTGCTCCTGGCCTCGCCTGCGCCTTGCTGGAGGTAATAGAAAGTGCTGTCGGAGAGGGTTTTGATAGGGTAGAGGTAATCTCCGGCGGAGGTGATGATCTCATAATATCTTTTCTCCAGACCTTCCCAAACCACTTTTACATCGCGTTTTTCCAGATAAGCGCTGAGGGATTCAGATTCATCCACACTTTCGATATCCACCGATAGTTCTTCTTTGGGCGTGGCGGAGGTGTCGGCCCTGGCAATTTCGGGGAAGAGGATTTCGCGCCAATGATCCTTTTCGAGCTCCAGATCATCGCGGGGTATCAGATCAAGCCGGTATATGGAACGACTGCGGGAAAGCAGGATGGAGCGGTTGTCCGGAGTCCAGGTGAGGCTGCTGATCCAGCCATCGTCGGCCAGCAGTTTCCGGGAAGTGCCGGAATCAGTTTCATAGAGGTAGAGCTCGCGGATATAGCTGTCATCGCGCATGGTGCCATATACGGCATGAGTGCCCAGTTTATTGAACACAAAATCGGTTACTACGCTCCAGGGAGTATCGATGGGACGGATATTAACCAATCCGGAATCGGCGATGGCGATCTTATTATGGCGGAAATAGTCCGAATAGAGGATGCTGAAGCGTCCCTGATCATCGCGGGTGATTTCCTCCACATTGAGGCTATCCGCGCCGAACCACTTCAGGGGTTTCATCTCGATCAGCGAATCAGCTTTGGCGGTGAAAAGGCGGAATTTGCCATCGTGAAGCTTATTTATAAGCACGTTACGATTGTCGATGAAAAGCATTTGCTCGGGATTGGTATGGTCCTGGGTGATCTGTTTAACTTCTCCGCCTTTAATTGGCATGAAGAAAGCATCATAGCCCTGGCCAAAGGCAAGCAGAAGATTATCGGGGCTAACGGCATAGCTGCCGAAGCTATTCT
>JAGOGT010000128.1 GCA_017996595.1 Candidatus Cloacimonadota bacterium | reverse complement strand
GCTTTTTCCCGTACCCCAAGCTGTTTTATCAGCTGCAACTGAGAGATTTTGTTATACTGATACTTAAGGTTCATGCCTTCTTCCAGTAGAGATTCATGAGTTCGTCCTTGATACCAACCTCTTCACGCTTAAAGTAGCGTTGGAAGAGTTCCCAGGTAATATCCAGCATGGCATCGGTGCTCACATTTACATCGATAGCCAGAATCTTATCGGCATATTCGCGGGCAAAGTCCAGAACCCGCTCGTCATAATCAGATAGGTCAAAGCCATTTTCCAGCTTGGTTTTGGCATTGGCAGCATCAGAGAATAAACGCACCGCGGTATTCATCACCTGCGGATGGTCGGAACGGGTCTTTTTACCTATCACAAGCTGTTTCAAGCGTGATAGCGACCGGAAGGGATCGACGATGACCTTGGAGATATCAGTATCACGTTTCAGGAAGAGCTGTCCCTCCGTGATATAACCGGTATTATCCGGAATGGCATGCGTGATGTCCCCACCGGATAATGTAGTAACAGCAATAATGGTGATCGAACCTCCATCCGGGAATTGCACGGCTTTTTCATAGAGCTTGGCCAGATCGCTATACAGCGAACCTGGCATGCTATCCTTGGAAGGAATCTGATCCATGCGGTTGCTAACGATACTAAGCGCGTCGCAATAAAGCGTCATATCGGTCAGCAGCACCAATACCTTTTCATTCTTTTCCAGGGCAAAATATTCTGCCGCAGTTAAAGCCATATTGGGCACCAATAAACGCTCTACAGTGGGGTCTTCGGTAGTATTTACAAAAGAAATAATGCGATCGATCACACCGGCATTTTCAAAGGTGGATTTATATAACAGGTAGTCATCATTGGAAAGACCCATGCCACCCAGAATGATCTTATCACTCTCGGCACGCAGGGCCACCATGGCCATTACTTCATTAAAAGGCTGATCGGGATCGGCAAAGAAGGGTATCTTTTGCCCCGTAACCAGAGTATTATTCAGGTCGATACCGGCAATACCGGTGGCAATTAGCTCTGAAGGCTGTTTACGCCGTACGGGATTAACCGAGGGGCCACCGATTTCCACTTCCTCACCTTCAATATCCGGGCCACCATCGATGGGGTCTCCATATGCATTGAAGAAACGTCCGCCAAGCTGATCGCTTACTTTCAGGGAGGGGGCTTTACCGAAGAAGACTACTTCCGCATCGGTGCCGATACCTTCAGTGCCGGCAAAAATCTGCAGGGTTACTTCATCTCCCAGGATCTTCACTACTTGTGCCAAACGTCCGGCAACCGTGGCCAATTCTTCGCTTCCCACTCCCGTGGCATGAACGGAGCAGGTAGCCTTGGTGATCTGATTCAGCTTGGTATATATCTTTTGAAAAGCTTGGGTTGCCATTATTTAGCTCTCCTTTCTTCAACAGTTGCTTTCAGTTCGCCCTCGTATTTAGCGAAATCAGAGTGGCCAAACTCAACATAATTCATCTGGATGCAGACATTGATCATGCGCATATAATACGGCATCACTTCCTCATAGCTTTCGAAGACAAAGTCATCGTTGCAGATACCCAGAATCATTTCCAGCATATATTCCTGGCGCTTCATGGGGGTGGATTGGTCCACTGTGTCAAATGCATTCTGTTGCAAGATGATCCTATCCACCAGTTCGCTTTTCCAGTATTTATCGTGGTAGGATAGCGGAACGCCATCGTCGCCCAGAATGTTTATCTGTTCCTGGGCTTCTTTGCCACGCAAGAGAATGTCTTTGATGTGATTAACGTCCTTCACCCAGTGCGGATTGATATTGGCATTCAAATATTCGATCACTTCGGGGTATTCCAGGTATTTGCTATAGGAATCGATGGGATCGATGGCCGGATAGCGTTTACTGTCAGCACGCGCCTGAGAAAGGGCGTAGAAACAGCGGGCAGCCTTCTTGGTGGATTCGGTAACCGGCTCTTTCAGATTTCCGCCGGCAGGAGACACGGTTCCGATAAAGGTTATGGATCCCGAGGCTCCGCTTTTCAGCCTTACAAATCCGGCGCGGGCATAGAAACTGGAGACGATGGCAGGAAGATCCATAGGGAAAGCGTCTGGCCCGGGAAGTTCTTCCATGCGGTTACTCATTTCACGCAAGGCCTGTGCCCAACGGGAAGTGGAATCCGCCAGCAGCAGCACTTTGAGACCCATATTGCGATAGTATTCGGCAATGGTCATGGCTGTGTAAACCGAGGCTTCACGGGCAGCCACCGGCATATTGGAAGTATTGCAAATGATTATGGTGCGTTCCATAAGCTTGCGTCCCGTGCGGGGATCGTCCAATTCCGGGAATTCCACAAAGAGTTCCACCACTTCATTGGCACGCTCACCGCAAGCAGCCATGATGATCATATCAGCTTCGGCGTTTTTGGAAATGGCATGTTGCAACACCGTTTTGCCGGCACCAAAGGGTCCGGGAATGAAGCCTGTGCCGCCTTCCATCATGGGATTAAGGGTATCCATGGTTCGCACTCCGGTTTCCAGAAGCTTGAAGGGGCGCGGTTTTTCCAGGTAGGACTTGATGGGAACTTTCACCGGCCAGCGTTGCACCATATTTACCTTGAGGTCATTACCATCTTTATCCCTGATTACGGCAATGGTATCGGAAATGCGATACTCGCCTTCGGGAACGATGCTCTGAACGCTATACTCCTCTTCCAGAACGAAGGGAACCATGATCTGGTGTTTAATCCAGCTTTCGGGCACGCTGCCCAACCAATCGCCACCGCTTACTTTATCTCCAGCTTTGGCAGAAGGGGTGAAGTGCCATTTCGAATCTTCATCCAGCGGATCGGTATATTCACCACGTGTAAGGTACACGCCTTTCATTTTGTTGAGATCGTTCTGAAGTCCATCATAGTTTTTGGATAGCATGCCCGGGCCAAGCTTCACTTCCAGCATGTGTTCTGTGAATTCCACTGTATATCCTGGCCGGAGACCGCGAGTGCTTTCAAATACCTGGGTATAGGCAATGTTTCCCAATACCTTGATCACTTCAGCCATCAGTTTCACGCCTTCCAGGTCGATGTAGCAAATCTCGTTTTGGGACACGGGGCCTGATACTTCCACCTGAACCAGATTGGCGATGATTCCTTTTACGATACCTTTCGTCATATCTATTACCTTCTAATGTTTTATCGATGATTTAATATTAAATTCTTCGGGAAAGCTGAAGCTATTCTCCAAGGCATCCAGAACGTCATGAAAGATTTCTTTGCCATGATCGGGATCGGCATGCAGCCAGCGGGTTAAAATGCGCAGCTTACAATAGTAACCAAGCAGGCGGTCGATATTGAAGTACATAAAGAAATTCTGATTATCGATCCACTTCCAGCGGAGAATATCGTAATTACGCTCCCGATAGAGAATGTTATTCTGCTCGTAGATTCTGATCAGAGCTTCGTATAGCTCATGTTCCTTTCCCAGACCGAAATCCGCGGCATGGCTTTTGGCAAGCTTCTCCACCGTTTCATCATCGCCAACCAGATATCTGGCATAAGGCATTTCATACTTTCGGCCAGAGATTGCCATCAGGATATTCCGGATGGTGGCTTCATGAGCGAACCACTTACTGATAAACTCGTTCGAATGCTGCATGGCCCAGGTGTATAAACCACTGATCAGTTCATGCTCCGTTTGGTCTTTACTGGGAATCTCTTCCTGCTGCAAGATCCGCTTCATAATCGGAGCTATAAAATCCGGCACTTGGGAATATTCCGAAACAGCGCTGCTATTGGGATTTTCCAGCGATGTTCTGAGGAAACTGAGATAGCCTTCCCAGAATGCTTCGGTGAATAGTCCTTCCGGATTTTGCTCTGACCCGGTTTTGTACAGCACTTTCAGCAGATTATCCAGGTCCTGGGGAAGGTGCAGGATATTCAGCAGATGGAAATCAGCTTCGCTCAATTGCCTGGCAGCATCTTCGCGGAATTGCTCTGCAGTCATCCCCAGCTTGCTATCTTCAAAATTCAGATTTGGCAACCCGGAAATGAAATAGAAATAATCGCGGCTCATAATACTCAGGACTCGAAGAGCAACTCTTTGGTGCGGGGACGCAGATAGCTTTTAAAGAGATTGGCGAAATCTTCGTCGCTGAAACTCAGCTTGTAAGTTCCGTCCTGGGGGGATATCACAAATCCATGCTTCATGGTGGGGCTGAAATCTATCTGCAGTTTGTTATTGAAGAGCTCTTTCAGGGAGTTCAAATAGTATTCATCCAGGGCGGGACGCATCTTTTCGCTGATGACGATGCTGCCACCGGCAGAATTAGCCTTCCAGGCTGTAAGCGTTTCATAAATCAGCTTCTTAATCATTTCAATATCATTAAAGGCTTCGCTGAGCTTGGCATTAAGAGATTTTTCCAGGATAAGATCGGTGATCTTTTGCTTGGCAGCGCTGATACTGTGATTGGTAGCCATCTGCAAATCAGAATCGGTATTCTTTTTCAGGTCAGCCGCCTTCTTCTCCGCTTCTTTCAGCATTGCTTCCGCTTCTGATTTGGCTTTGGCTGCTATATCCGCGGCTTCGGCTTTGGTT
>JAGOGT010000127.1 GCA_017996595.1 Candidatus Cloacimonadota bacterium | reverse complement strand
TTGGTGTATGACGAGAGGGGACTATTATTCCATATATTCACGTTGCCCACATCGTGTCCACCAATCGCCAGATTGATGCTGGAAGGTTCAAAAAAAAGGAACAGACAAGTACCCTGGGTTTTATCCGCACCTTGCCCAAAGACTAACATTGTGCTTAGTAAAAGCACTACGCATAGCAGCAGTTTTTTCATCGCTTCAGCTCCCTAAATTATTTACAGATAGAGTTATAGTAATAAGCATCGGCACTCATAACCGTCCTCAAACATTCCTAATGGGAACTGTAGATTTGTCAATCTTTATCTTATGTTCTGCCAACTTACTGTCCTTCTCTTCCCGCACAGTTCAGTCCTCTATATTATCAGAATTTATTACGCAGCACGGAGCTAAGATATTTTATTTTATCTCATTCTTGGAATACTTTTTGCTGCATTGTATGTTAGCACTCAGGGAGGAACTAATGAAGCGTTTTTATTGTGTCCTATGTGTTCTCTTCAGTTTTAATTCTTCATTCCCATGCGCTGCCCATGTGATGCCCGTGCAATTGCCCGGTGATCGCATGGGAAGCTCATGATAATTGATTATTTGGCATTCTTTTGAATCATGGGGTTGGTGATAATGTTTTCACCACTACCCCCTGTTCCCTTCTCCCTGTTCCCTGATATGGCGGTTCGGCGACCGCCACTACCAGCTCTTCTCCCTAAATCACATACTCCGCAACCAGATACCTGTCATCCTTGCCGATCTCTATCTCCAGAAAGATGCCATCTTCACGGTAATCTTCGGATTTTATCACGGCGATCTCATGGAGTTTGGATACCAAAGCGGTTTTCTCGTAGGGCAGGCGAAGCTTCAGGATTTGATTCCCCAGCAGGAGCTTTTCCACCATCTCCAGCAGTTCCGTGATGCCGGTATTATGGGCAGCGGAGATCAGTGCTCCCTCCGCAAAGCGTTTGGCCAGCAGGCTTTGATAGTTTTTATCCAGCATATCGGTTTTATTCAGCACCAATATCTGGGGAATTTTATCGGCACCAAGCTGGCTTAGAACTTCGTTCACCTGCTGGATATAGTATTCGAAGCGGTCGTCGGAAACATCCACCAAATGCAGCAGCAGATCGGCATCCAGCACTTCCATGAGGGTAGCTTTGAAGGAGGCCACCAGATGATGCGGCAAATTGGAGATAAACCCCACCGTATCTGAGATCACCACGGGATTTCCGGTGGAAAGTTTTAGCTGGCGGGAAGTGGAATCCAGCGTGGCAAAAAGCCTGTCTTCCACCAGTACTCCGGCTTGGGTTAGCTGATTGAAGAGCGTGGATTTACCGGCATTAGTATAGCCCACCAGGCAGATCTTTTTGGTGTTTTCGCGCTGCTTACGCTGGGTTTCTTTTTGGTGCGTGATGCGGTCGATGGATTTATTGATGCGGCGAATGTGGTCTTTTATCAGGCGTTTATCGATCTCGATCTGCTTTTCGCCCATGCCCCGGGTTGCCGCTCCCCCCGCACTGCGCACGCTGCCCCGCTCTTTATCGAAGTGACCCCAGAGCTTTTTCAGGCGGGGAAGCTGGTAATTCAGCTCGGCAAGGCGCACTTGCAGCTTGGCTTCGCGGGTTCTGGCATGATCGTGGAAGATGCTTAATATCACTTCCGTGCGGTCGATCACCTTGATGCTGAAATCGCGCTCGATATTGCGTCCCTGCATGGGGCTGAGCTCTTCATTAACGATTAATAGTTCTGCCTGCGCGGCCAACATCTTCGCTCCGATCTCTTCCAAAAAGCCTTTGCCAAAGAAAGTGCCGCGATCGGGGCTGTTCTTTTTCTGAAAATAGCTTCCCAAAACGGTGATCCCGGCAGTATCAGCCAGGCGTTCCAGTTCCTTCAGAGTGGCAGTGGTGTCCCTTTCAGCCTCACCCTGACGTACCAGGGCGACAAGGAAAGCGGTCTTTTCTACCCGCTCCAGTTCCCATTCTTCAGGCTCGAGGTCATATTCTTCGAGGTCGATAATTTCTCTTTCGTCCATGTTAATCCTTTATGGGTTTATTTTGGTGCCGCGGCCTTCTATCTTTCCGGGAGAGCTGTCGTAAATCTCCACGTTATAGTAGATCGCGCCGATATAATCACGCGGGAAGGCTCCGTGAAAATAGCTGTGCATGAGGTTTACATAATGGCAGGCTTGCTTCTCATAATCCGAAAGCTCTGGATCATTGGGGTGGATGAGCCTGGCGATCTGTTTTATTTTATAGGTGGGAATATCCAGAAATACCGTAACACACTGCGGAGAAACCATTTGATTCAGAAAGGTCTGAGTGGTGAAGCCGGGCTCAGAATAGAGCTCCAGAGAAACCAGACGGTCTGGCGCAAAAATCTCCTCCGCTTGTTGATAGAGGCTGTCCAGAATCACCAGTTTCTTGTCCAAAGGCTCTTCCATGGTGCTCTCCAGCAGGTGGATCAGTTCGGGCAGTCTGTCCGCTTTGGGCAGGAAACCCATGCCTTTCACGGCGTTATTCAGCTTGAATTTGCTGTCCTTACGTGCCGCGCCATACGTAGCCACCATGCCATTATGGGGACCCGAAAGCTGGGGACTGCGGGTGGCTTCGCGGCCTTTCTCCAGCATTTCTTTAAAGATATCCAGATATTCCAGGCGGCGGCTGCGGTTCCACTCCCAGAAAGCAGCCGGGAAATTCGCCAGCGGATAGCTTTGCCACTTTCCATCCACTTTAGCTTTGATGCTGGTGGCCTCGGGGGTGGGAACCTGCACAGTCGTTTGACGGCAGTAGTCCCCTGTCCAAAACTTATCGGGATTGGGGCTTTTGGCAGCCATCAATCCCACGTAGCTAAGCAGCAACAATACGACAATAATAAGAACTTTTTCCATGATTCCTAGGCTAATTTTGCAGCGGCTCCTGTCAAGATAAATCAGCTATTCAGGCGCAGGCAAGGCTTGACAAACTCGCTGCCATGCATTATCTTGTGCATAAAGAGGTAAATATGGCCTGTGTATTTTGCGAGTATGATCCCAAGTACTATCTGGCGGAAAATGAATATTTCTACGCCATTCAGGATAAATATCCCGTGGCTAAAGGGCACACCTTGATAGTCTCAAAGCGGCATTGCGACACATTTTTTGATCTGAATCCGGAGGAAGTGCTGGCGCTGCAGGAGATTACTATCAGGATAAAAAAAGAGCTGGACGTGCATTACAGCAGCGAAGCCTATAATCTGGCGATGAATTGTGGCGCTGCAGCAGGACAAAGCATCGGGCATTTTCACCTGCATATCATTCCCCGCAAGGCCAGCGATAAGGTTTCTGCCTTTCGGCGGATCCGGGAAGGACTATTTTAGGAGTATCTATGAAACACTTGCTTAGCACCATGCTATTCGTTTTTATGCTTACCATTGTGGCTGCTGCTGCCCCTGCTGATGAGGGCGTGGCGGTATTTAAACTGAAGCCGGAGTACCGCAATATGCTGCAGAAGACTACCCAGCGGATGGGAATAAGCAGCCTGGATGCACGTTTGGAGGCCTTGAAGGTGCAGGGCATCGAACCGTTGTATGGCATCAAGTCGGCTCGCTTTGCGGCTTCGGAGCTGGCGCTGCTCTACAAAGTATCGTCCTCCTTACCGGCCCAGGCGGTGGTAAATCTTTTATCACAGGATCCGCATCTGGCCTACGCTGAAGTGATTTATCCCGATCTTGCCCTGGCTATGCCCAACGATCCCGATTATCCTGCATCACTTTATTTTGCGGCTCTGGAAGCGGAAGCAGCCTGGGATATTCACAAAGGTGAAGAGGGTGCCGGAGTGATTATGGCAGTAGTGGATACCGGCTGCAGATGGACTCATGCCGAACTGGCGGAAAACATCTGGAACAACCTGGGCGAAGATAGCGATCATGATGGCCAGACCGTTGTTTATAACGGCTCGGCCTGGGTGCTGGATTCAGGCGATTTGAATGGCCTCGATGATGATAGCAACGGCTATATTGATGATCTTATCGGCTGGGATTTCTATGATGATGCCACCTTGGGCGAAGATTACAATCCCTATGAAGCCAGTGGGCACGGCACCAATGTTTCCGGAATTGCCGCTTCGCGCACCAATAACGCCCTGGGAACGGCAAGCCTTTCCTGGAATCTGAAGCTCATGCCGATCTCATCTGGCAGCGGCAGCTATATATACAAGGGCTATGAAGGCATTATTTACGCTGCGGAAAACGGTGCTAAAGTGATCAATTGCAGTTGGGGCAGCGCTGCCTATTCGCAGGCTGCACAGGATGTAATAGACTATGCAGCAGGCCTGGGAGCGGTGATTGTAGCTGCTGCTGGCAATAGCAATAACCAGGTTCCGCTCTATCCTTCAGCCTATAGGGGCGTGATCTCCACCGCAGCTTTGCAGAATGATGGCGTGAAATACTCGGGATCAAGCTACGGAGCTTATGTGGATGTAGGGGCACCTTCCATCGCCATTGGCACGATTGGCGGCCTCGTAAATGGCGCTACTTCCTATGCCAGCCCCATTTCCACGGCTTTGGCAGGCCTGGTGCGTTCCTATTATCCTGCCTTAAATCCTGAGCAAGT
>JAGOGT010000126.1 GCA_017996595.1 Candidatus Cloacimonadota bacterium | reverse complement strand
CCATTGGAGAGCCTCCAAAGGATTTCATGGGAGGCTACTTACCGGCAAAATATAGACATCTGATATGGTTGTATGGGAGATTATGGACAAAGTGAAGGTAACATTCCGAGGCTATAAAAGTGGCAAGGTGATGGAGTGTAGAAGCCTTGTCGTGCTCCGCACTCTATCGGATAGCTTGCAACGATATGCCTAAAGTGTGTTTCACTTTTCCACCTTTTCACCTTTTCACTCTGAAACCTGACACCTTACCCCTCACACCTCGCTTATCGAAAAACGAATCCTTGACAAATATAGCCATGCCAATTATGAAGGTAAAATTGTTTAAAGGTGTATGAAATGGTAACTTGGGAGCTTCAAGTGCAAGGCCGGGTTCAGGGAGTCGGTTATCGCTGGTTTGTGCAGCATTCCGCTCTGCGATTTGGCGTCTGCGGTTACGTGCGTAACCTGTATGACGGCTCGGTTTTCATCCTGGCTCAGGGTGAAGAAAACGTGCTGGAGCAATTCCGGGAAGCCATCAGGACTGGAAGCCATTATGCCAGGGTGGACAGCCTGGAAACCAATACTTTAGAAAATGCGAAGATATATCATGATTTTGAAATTAAATAGATTACTATGGCTTTGGCTGCTGATGATCCTGCTGATTATGCCGGTTCTGCTGGCAGCGCAGCAAACCCATACCGTGAAAAAAGGCGATACTCTGTATGGCCTCAGCAAGCGGTATGGCACTTCCGTGGAGCAGCTGATGAAGCTGAATAAGCTTTCCGGATCCAGCCTTTCTATAGGGCAAAAACTGGTGGTGAAAGCAGCCGCGCCCAAGCCCAAGCCGAAGCCCAAGCCAAAGCCGGCTGAAACTCCTCCGGCAGCCCCTCCCGAAACTCCTCCCCCGCTTTCCAATCCCCCCGAGGGCAAAGCTCCGCCGCAAAACCTTGGCGATGAATACTATTACACTGTGAAAGCCAAAGATAATCTTTTTCGCATAGCGCAAAACCATGGCGTAGCGCTGGCGGAGATGCTGGTGTGGAATAATTTCCCCAATAGCTCGGTGCAGATTCATCCCGGAGATCAGATCATCATCAAAAATCCCAGTGGCGCTCCCACAGAAATTCCCATAAAAACCATTCCCGTCCCCGAACCCACAATTTCTGTAGAGAAAGCTGCTCCAGACACGGTGGTGATCGAACGGGTTTATGTGGTGCAAAAGAAAGACACGCTTTTTAAAATTGCCACTTCCAACGGCATGACCGTGGACGAGCTGAAAAAGCTGAATAATCTTAGCAGTAACGATCTGAAGGTGGGGCAGCGCATCTATCTGGCAGGAAAGCCCCGGCCCGACGATAAAAAACCGCTGGGTGAAAATCTTACCGAAGAAGAACTTCAGAAGCGGGATAAGATTCGGCAGGATCTGATTCTGCCCGTGGAAGGCAAAGTGTGGTCGGAATATGGGCTGCGCAATGGCCGGCCGCATAAAGGCATCGATATTGGCGCCAAACAGGGTAGCCCCATCTATGCCGTATTGGATGGCACGGTGGTTTATTCCGGAGTTCAGGGAGCCTATGGAAATGTGGTGGTGATCGAGCATCCGGATTTTGTGATGACGGTGTATGCCCATAACGAGAAGAATTTGGTGAGCGTGAATGATAAGGTTCGCCAGGGCCAGCAGATTGCCACGATTGGCGCTACCGGCAATGCCCGGGGTGCTCATGTGCATTTTGAATACCGGCTAAAGGGTAAAGCCATCAATCCGCGCAAGGTTTTGCCGCTCAAATAGAGGCACGGGAAGAGATGAACCGCAGAGAAAACGTATTTTCAGATCAGGCGTTGCAGAATTATTTGGGGGAAATCTCCAAATATGAAACTCTATCCCGCGAAACAGAGCACGAACTGGGGATAAAGGCCAGAAATGGCGATCCCGAGGCCATGAACAGGCTTATCAAAGCCAATCTCAAATTCGTGGTGAAAATCGCAGCCCGCTACCAAAACCGCGGATTGTCATTATCCGAATTGATCAGCGAGGGCAATATCGGGCTGATTAAAGCCATCGAGAAATTCGATCCCGATAAAGATATCAAGCTTATTTCCTACGCCATCTGGTGGATTAAACAGCGCATCATGCTGGCGGTGAGCGAAAAAAGCTCGCTGATCAGGGTGCCCATGGGCAAATCCAGCGCTGCGCATCGTGTGAAAGCCACTCAAGACCGTATTTTCACCGAAACGGGGGAAATTGCCTCCACCGATGAAATCGGGCAACGCATCAATATGACCGGTAAATCGGTATCGCAACTGAAAGATCAGATTCCGGAAACCAGTTCTTACGACGAGATTCTGCAAACCGACGACTATCAGGATTTCACCACCAAAGACCTGATGGTGGATAGGGAAGCTTCTGATCCCCAAGCACTTTACTATCAGGAACGAATGCAACAGCGGATCAATAACGCCCTCAGCAAGCTGGATAACCGCGAAGCAGATATTATCCGCAATTACTTTGGTCTCAATGAATCGCACGAATCCCGAAACTTTGCCCAGATCGCAGAAACGATGGGGCTTTCCCGGGAACGGGTGCGGCAAATCCAGAAAGAAGCGCTGCGCAAAATCCTGCATGAGATTAAGCCCGAAGAAGATGCCTTCGTGGATGAATTTCTGGAAACATATCATTACTAAAAAGCACTTAGAATGAGGTAGGGAAGCATGTTCAAGAATTTTGACGAGATGATCGCCCACGTGAAGAAAAACCGCAAGGGCATGTGTATCATTGCCGGCGCGCATACTGATTCTGCATTGGAAGCAGCAATCCTGGCCAAAAAGGAAGATCTGGCGGATAGCATTTTGGTTGGCGATAAGCCGGTGATTTTGGAAATGCTGAGCAAGATGGCACCGGAATATCTGGATAGCTTTGAGATTGTGGATAGCGGCGCAGACCTGAAAAAGGCGGCACAGATGTCCGTGAAGCTGATCAGAGAAGGCAAGGGAGACCTGCTGCTAAAAGGGAAAATGGATTCTTCCACCATCCTCAAGGCCGCTCTGGATAAAGAAAACGGCCTGAAAGTGAGCGACGTGATTTCCGACGTTTTTGCCTATGAGCATCCCGAAGGATTGAAGCTGCAATCCGACGGGGGAATAAACATTTTGCCGGAATTGCATGAAAAAGTGGCGATCGTGAAAAACGCCGTGAAAGTAGCCCACGCCATGGGTAATCCCCGTCCGCGGGTAGCCATGATCTGCGCTGTGGAGATGGTGAATCCCAAGATGCCGGCCACTATTGATGCTGCCCTTATTGCCAAGATGAATGAACGTGGCCAGATTCCCGGATGTATCGTTGAGGGTCCCATGGCCTTTGATAATGCCGTGGACAAAGAAGCTGCCAGAATAAAAGGCATCACCTCCGAAGTGGGGGGCCAGGCCGATATCCTCATCTTTTCCAATATCGAAACCGGCAACGTGCATGGCAAAATGCTCACCTACTATTGCCACTATCGGGTGGCGCATATCGTGATGGGCACCAAAGTGCCAATTATGATCCCCTCCCGTGCAGATACCGGCGAAACCAAAATGCTGTGTATGGCGATGGGACTCGCCACCATGACCCAAGTGTGAAACTGAAGCTGATCCAGGTAGGGAAAACCAAGGATGCCTGGTTGATGGAAGGCATCGCTGAATATCAGAAAAGACTGAAGCCTTTTGTAAGGCTAAGCCTTTGCGAGCTTCCGGACTACAGTGTGAAAAGCGCAGGCGATCGGGAAGTGGTGAAACAACAAGAAGCTACAGGGATTTTAAAGCAAGTGGGAGATGACGATTACTTGATCTTGCTCGATGAGAACGGTGCGGAAAAAACATCGCTTGAATTTTCTGACTTTCTGGTTAGTATATCAAACAGAAAACAGGTTGTATTTGTTATTGGCGGGGTGTATGGAGTACACCGGAGCGTATTTGAACGCGCCGATACCCAGCTTGCCCTGTCCCGATTTACTTTCACTCACCGGATGGCACGCCTCATCCTGATGGAGCAGCTATACCGGGCGATGATGATAAACGCAAACCGTAATTACCACATATTATAAAAGGATAGCTTACATGTTCCCAATGCTTGCCGCTACAAGTTACCACGTGCAATACTCGCTGTGGATGATGCTCACCGGAATGGTGGGGATCTTCATTTTTATGGCAGTTTTCTACCTGCTGATCTGGGCTCTGGATAAGTTTTTCACTTCCCGGACGGAACCATGAGAACGCTTGTAATCATAATACTAGCTCTATTTGTAGCTGGTACGGCTTCAGCTACGCTTAGCCTTGGGGAAAGCCGCAATGATGAATTGATTGTGGAATTCCGTTTGGGCGAATGGAGCCTGAGCGAAGAGGGAGATTTCAGCCGAATTGTAACCTCTGATGTGAATTATCCGCTGATCTCCGGAGCGCCGCTGATTCCCTATGCGGAGTTTAAAGTAGGCTTACCCCCAGGCGGTAACGCTGCTATCAGCATTCTGGAAAGCAGCGTGTCTGAGATCAGAATGGCAAAGCCTTTGCAGCCTGTGCCCACCATTCGCATGGAAGCTGGCATCTCAGATACCCGGTATCTGGTGAATCCCGATTATTATGTGGATCATCCCCACCAGCT
>JAGOGT010000125.1 GCA_017996595.1 Candidatus Cloacimonadota bacterium | reverse complement strand
GAGCAAGGATTATCACAGCCGGCTATGCAATACCCTGGCGCTAAAGATCTCCGGGATCGATGGCATGGCGCGGGACCCCAAAGGCGGCCGCATTGAGCGCTCTGCCGATGGTACTTGCAACGGAGTGCTCTTCGAAACCGCCACCGAGATCATCGATAATTTTCTCCAGCTTCCCTCGCCCACAGTGCTGAAACTGGCCATCCGCGAAGCCATAGGGGAGATCTATGCATACGGTTTGGCAGGCTTCCACACCATGGAAAGCAGGCTTAGCTGCGAGCTTTTGCAACAGGCCCAGAGCGAGGGTACGCTTTTCAGACTTTGCTGGCATTTCCCCGTGGAGGAAGTGGACTCCCTGGCCAGCCAGAAACTGCAATCCTACCAGGGTGATGAATTCTTCAAACTCGGCGGCATGAAGATCTTTGGCGATGGCAGTTTGGGTTCCCGAACCGCCGCCATGGCTCAGCCTTATAGCTCCGAACCGGCTAATACAGGCATTCTGCGCTATACGGACGCGGAGCTCTTTGATCTCAGTGCCCATGCTGCCCAATTCGGCTTTGCCAGCACCATCCACGCCATTGGCGACCGCTGTGTAAACCAGGTGCTGAGAACATTGCTCAAAGTGCAAAAGAGATTCCCCCACCAAAAGCTTTTCCATCGCATCGAACACCTGCAATCCATAAAGCCAGAAGATATTGTCCTGCTAGCCCAAAGTGGCATCTTCTGCAGCCTGCAGCCTGTGCATCTGGCCAATGATGTGCCCATGATCAAGACGCATTGGGCGGATATCGAAACGGAAGTGTATGTATGGAAGTCGCTTATGGCCAGGGGCATAAATCCCGGTTTCGGCTCTGATGCCCCCATCGAAAGCATCAATCCCATGCTGGGAATCTATACTGCGCTTACCCGACGCCCGGCTTTTGATCGCCATCAGCCCGCCTTCCATCCCGAAGAAGCGCTGTCCCTGCATCAAGCCCTGGCGGGATATACCCTGGCTGCGGCTATGTCCTCCCGGTCGGAAACACACTTTGGCTCTCTGGAACTGGGCAAAACTGCAGATCTGATGGTGCTCGACGATTTCCAGAATCAGGATAGTGAATTCTGGCTGCAAGCGCGCAGTTTGCTCACCATGATCGGCGGCAAAATAGTGCATAGCACCATGTAGGAAAATATCTTGCGCATAATGCCTCTGGCATTGCTTTCATACACCTTCCATACACCCCTGTAAGCTTTTTATAACCAATTACCGGTCTCTCTCCAATGAAATTCATAGGAGGCTCATTAGCAGCGTAGTGGTATTGAGCGAGTAGAATCTATGCAAGGATAAAGGGTTCTTTATCAAAATTGAATAAGCCTGAATAATGCTATTGGAGTTCATGTGGCCAAGATAAATTATAGCATTTAGTTAAGTTATATGGCCTCATGGACTTCAAAAGCATGCAGAAATTTATGCACGGCTTGAAGTCCAAACCGCCCATAAGATATTTAATAAGATATATTTAGTTTAGGCGGTTTGAACTCCAATGCCTCAATTGGGATAAGTTAACGGTAGAATATGTCCTCAATCTATAGTCTTTTATACACGATGACCATGCGCTGCCCATGTGACGACCATGCAAATGCCCGGGGATCGCATGATAAATGATTATGCAGCATGATATTCGAAGCTCATGAAGTAAGCATACGTTTGTTTATTATAATAGCCCTTCTGTTATGGACCCCAATGTTTGAATGATAGCCGGATAAAGGGTGGGATCAGCCTCGAAGCGGGAATGTCCCATGGCTGCAAAAGAGAATTTGCTTTACAAAATCTGCAGGGATTATAGGATGGATTATAAAATGATATTCTTTAGGAGATAATATGACTAAGCTCGGCTTTGATTTTCCGGCGCAAGAGCGCAAAACCTTCCTCTACGATCTGGAAGAAAACTGGTATCTGCCCCTTTTGGCGAAGCGTTTGGGGCTTCCCCTGCAAGCGGTGAAGCGCAGTAACTTCGGCCAGTATTCCATGGCGGTGAATTACCTTACATCCGTATTGGAAGAGGCCGCGGCGATAAATAAGGTGGCGGTGTATAATATCGACCACATGGCGCAGCTAAAATTTTGGGGAAAGGACGTGGTGGCGCTTCTAAACCGCAGTTTGGGCGGAAACTTCTCAGAAATGAAGATCGGCCAATGCAAATATACCCTATTGCTGAATGAGCAAGGCGGAGTGCAGGATGACATGATTCTGATGCGCCTGGCCGAAACGGAATTTATCATCGTGATCAATGCCGGGCACGACATCACTGCCACCATCGAACATGATGGCCAGAAGCAAGAATTGATCGCCGATATCGACCGCATCATGATGCATAAGCAAGATGGGGAAGAGGTGTATGCCACAGATATTTCCGATAAACTGGTGAAAGTGGATATTCAAGGCCCCCTGTCTTATCGCCTCATCAAAGATATCTATGGCGACAAGGTGCTGAAAAACCGCAGTAATCCCGAAAAGAACATGAATTACTTCAGCTTCAATCAGTTTACCCACCATGGCCATGAATACCTCATCAGCCGTACCGGCTATACCAACCGCTGGGGTTGGGAGCTTTATCTGCCGATTGCCACAGCGGTGGAAGATACCAAAGAAATTATCACCAGGGCTATGGATTTGGGTGGATTACTGGTCGGATTGGGGGGACGCGATGAAAACCGGATTTCCGCCGGTGCTTACGGCTTACCTTTGATGGGTCAGGAATACGATCCGCAGCATACTCCGCTGCATGCGCCGCTCTTTGATGCGGCTGTGGATCTGAATAAGGACTATTTTGTGGGTAAACAGGCCCTGGTGGAGCAGCTTGCTTCGGGATGTCATAAGCGCTTGTATATCCTTGTATCCGAAGGGATTGTAAGCCATCGTGGGATCTATATGGGCAGCAAACGCCTGGGTTCGGTTACTTCCAGCATCAATTCGCCCAATCTGAGCCTGGAAATGCGCCAGGCGATTGGCTCCGCACGCAAAAACGTTAATGACCCCCATGGCACGGCTGCTATCGGCTTGGGCTGGTTCTACGAGCCCATATTCAATACCGATGCCCAAGGAAAAGAGCTAGCTGTGGAAAATGATCAACCCCTCAGAATCGCAGTGGAATTTTACCGTGAAGATGCTGAAGGTAAACCCAGCGGAACTGCCGTAAAAGGTTATGTAACGCTGGAAGGAGTATCTGCCGCCACCGCTCCCAAAGCCTTGAAAGCGATCGAGAATCTGTAATTAGAGAATGCTTTTCTGGCACCCTGGCCTGAGAAACATGAAATGTAAATCAAATTGGGAATTGATTTTGCTTGACAAGATATTGGTGCCTATAGATAGTGCCGAAAGAGGTGAAGTATGCGAAAGATACTTTTCGTGATCTTAATGATGGCCAGCCTCGCTATCGCGGCTGAAGCCATTTCCATATATGAAGTTCAGTTCTCTTCCTTTGCGGGAAGCGACGGAACTTACCCGTCCCGTTACGTAGGCAAAAAGCTCAGCCTGGATGGGATCGTAACCGCTACCAATTACCGTAGCGGGGGCTATTTCATCAGCGAAGCCATCAATGGCCCCTGGCGCGGCATCCTTATCCTGGATAAGGACGCCCGGGTAAGCCTTGGAGATCGCGTGGTTGTAGGCGGTCAAGTATCCGAGCTCTATGGCATGACCTGCCTGGATAATATCAGCTCCACCCGCATTGTTAGCAGTGGAAATTCGCTGCCCATGCCTATGATCCTTACCACTGGTCAGCTTTCAGGCTCGGAAGAAGCGGAAGCTTACGAAGGGGTTTATACCAAGCTGCTGAATACCACCGTTGCCGCTGTGAAAAGCTCCAAAGGCAAGATTCAGATCAATGACGGCACTGGTACTTGCGTGATCGCCGCGCATACCTTTGGCAGCAAAAACGCCCGCAGCCTGAAAAGCAGCGCGGGTTTGCAATATGCTTCCATCACCGGAATCGTGGTGTATGGATTCAGCGAGTTCTCTCTCAATCCCGTTAATCCTGCTGATATCGTCCCCATGCAGCCTACTTTCATACAAAATCGCAGCTGGGGAACCATAAAGTCCATCTATAAATAATTAGCTTGAGGTGCAAAAGATGAAAAAGATTTTGAAAGCGCTGCTGTTTATCGGGGGAACTGCCCTGGCCGCTCATTTTGGGATGAAAACCTATAAGAAGATCAATTCGGCGGTAAAGCTGAGCAAATCCCTTCCCGAATTCCTGAATAACGTATATGGCGAAAAGCCGCAGATGAACATGAATAAGACCCTGAATTCGCTTACTCTCAAGATCGGTTTCAGCCAGGAGATCCTGGATAAGCATACCGATATTGAAACCACCGTCCGTGAATACATCGATGATTTCTATCCTGAACTGGCGAAGAACAATATCGACATCAGCGTGGAACTGAAATCGGAACATACAGAAGAACCCGAAGCGGAAACCGCGGAAGAAGAAGCATAAACAATGTGAGTCCCCACAGGGATTCACCCAGATAAATATAAATGCCGTAAAGTGATATTAGCTTTACGGCATTTGCTATGTATAGCTGAGCTTATTCTACGGTAACGCTCTTGGCCAGATTGCGGGGCTGATCCACATCGAAACCCTTCAGGTCAGCAACGTGGTAGGCCAAAAGCTGCA